>CAJXVL010000070.1 GCA_913061205.1 uncultured Flavobacteriaceae bacterium
GCATGTGTTAAGCCTGCCGCTAGCGTTCATCCTGAGCCAGGATCAAACTCTTCATCGTATAATCTTAAATAATATTTAAGTACAAAAATCGAGTTCTCAAAAAAATCTCAGGTATTTTACTTAGTTTAGTTTTTCAATATAAATAACCACATTACTGTAGCTATCTACGCTGTCAATTTCAATATCTCAATGAACTTTTATTTCTGGATTCTAAAACCCAAAAGCTTTTCTTTTTGGTCGCTTATTTTCCCTAAGCGGGTGCAAATATACAACTCTTTTTTATCCTCACAATATTATTTAAATATAAATCGAAAATAAATTTTAAAGAACTTTTTCGCTACTAATTAAAAACCTCTAGGTCTCTCTTAAAGCGGCTGCAAATATAAAATCTTATTTCAATTTATCACTATAAAAAATAAAAAAAATATACTTTTTTTTCCCCTTTTTACCAACCAGCTGATAAAGCAATATTTACAAGCAAAAAAAAAAATACCTTAATATATACAACATAAAAAATACCAACATCAACTTACAAGTAAAATCAAACTAAAACAAAAAATAAAACCAAATAAATAAAACTAATCATAGAGTCTATATAAAGCATTAGAAGGCCATGAAACAATCTTTAAATCATAGAATGCTTGTCTATTCTTTACTTTTTTTATTCCAATAAGCTGTTAACTCTAAAAAATCAATTGGAAATGCTGGAGCTTGTCTTTCTAATATATTTTCTTGAAAGGATCTTTCTAAAATATCTTCAATTAAATAATCTTCAATATTTACATAAGGATCATATTCCTCTTTCAAAGAAATATCAAATATATTAGCAGTCGTATTGTACCAAAAAGCCTTCCACCCTGATCTTAATTCTTTCACTAAATCAAAGGCAGTTCTTCCAGTTTGCCTATCTATTAATTTTGCTAATATCTGTCCTTCAGTTCTAGTAAATTTTTTCAGTTTTTCAGTAAACTCTTCTTCTATGTATTTTTGAACTCTTTTTGTGTATTTCTTTTTGTCGCGTTTTTTCTCAATTGTTTTTAATCTTTCCGTCATTACTGTTAATCTTTCAGCAGCTAATTTTGCATAGGGATAAACTTTTCGAGTTTTACGACGGAGAATTAAATACCGTCTTCTGTTTTCTTTTGAGGTGAATTTTAATTTATTCAAGAGCACTACTTCTTCTAAATCGATAAACTCTCTAGGAATTGGATCTCCTCTTACAATGTAATAAAAATTTGTACTATCAATTTCTTGCTCCGCTTTTATTTCAATTGTTTGGCCAACTAATAATAATGGTACAAATAGTACTATAAAAAGGGATATTTGTTTTAAAATATTCATTTAAAATATTATTTTTTTTATTTAATGCGAAAACAGTTTCAAAATTAAACAAAATGTATGAGTGAATAATCAATAAATCACTAATTTTGGCCCTTATATAACTTTAGATTTAAACAAAATATTATGGCAAAATCAATATTGACAAAAAAATCACTTACTTTTTTAGAGGAATATTTAAATAATGCATCTCCTACAGGTTATGAATGGGATGGACAAAAGATTTGGATGGATTATTTAAAACCCTATGTAGATGATTTTATAACAGATACTTATGGGACTGCAGTTGCTGTTATCAACCCAAAAGCAAAATACAAAGTAGTTATAGAAGGCCATGCTGATGAAATTTCTTGGTATGTTAATTATATAAGCGATAACGGCTTGGTATATGTTGTTAGAAATGGCGGTAGTGACCATCAAATAGCTCCTTCTAAAATTGTAAATATCCATACTAAAGGTGGAATTGTTAAAGGTGTATTTGGATGGCCCGCTATTCACACACGTAATAAATCTAAAGAAGAAGCTCCAAAACCAGATAATATCTTTATTGATATTGGTGCTGCAAATAAAAAAGAAGTTGAAAAAATGGGAGTACATGTAGGCTGTGTAATTACCTACCCTGACACATTCCATATACTCAATAATGATAAATTTGTATGTAGAGCAATGGACAATCGAATGGGAGGGTTTATGATTGCTGAAGTAGCAAGACTACTGCACGAAAACAAAAAGGAATTACCTTTTGGACTTTATATAACCAACTCTGTTCAAGAGGAGATTGGATTGAGAGGGGCTCAAATGATAGCAGAACGCATAAAACCAGATGCAGCTATTGTAACGGATGTAACTCACGATACCACAACTCCTATGATTGATATGAAAAAAGAAGGTCATATTGAATTAGGCAAAGGTCCTGTTATTGCGTATGCTCCTGCCGTACAACAAAAACTTAGAGATTTAATTACTAAAACTGCCGAAGATAAAAAAATTCCATTTCAAAGAGCTGCTCTTTCTAGAGCAACAGGAACAGATACGGATGCCTTTGCTTATAGCAACTCTGGAGTTGCAAGTGCATTGATATCTTTACCTTTACGTTATATGCACACCACCGTTGAAATGGTTCATAAAACAGATGTTGAAGCTGTTATTAATTTGATTTATGAGTCATTATTAAACATGAAAAACAATGACAGTTATAGTTACTTTGAATAAATTTAATTAAAAATATTATTATAGAAAAGGGCTAATAATGGTAGCCCTTTTTTATTTTAGTTAAAATATAAAACCAAAAAGTAATTTTTTTTACTGTAATGTTGTGTGGGTATATTTTACTGAATAACTAAATACTGAAAAAAAATAGTTTTCAATATTAGATAATTTAGACCGATCAACTTGAAAGGTATTCTAAAACATTTTTATTAATTCTTTGATCAATTTCTGAAACATCTGCCTTTAAAAAAGTCGCTCCAGTAATATTTTCGTAAAGTTCGATATACCGTTCAGAAACTATATTTATATATTCATCACTCATCTCGGGAACGGACTGACCTTCTAACCCTTGAAAACCATTTTGTATTAACCATTGCCTAACAAACTCTTTAGAAAGTTGTTTTTGCTGTTCTCCCTTTTCTTGACGTTCTTCATATCCTTCCGAATAAAAATAACGTGAGGAATCTGGTGTATGAATTTCATCAATCAAAACAATTTCCCCCTCTTTAGTTTTACCAAATTCATATTTGGTATCTACTAAAATCAATCCTCTTTTAGCAGCTATTTCGGTTCCGCGTTGAAATAATTTTCTTGTATAATCTTCTAACACCAAATAATCTTCTTCAGTAACAATTCCTTTCTTTAAAATAGCATCTCTTGATATGTCTTCATCATGATCTCCCATTTCAGCTTTTGTCGCTGGAGTAATAATTGGTAGAGGAAATTTATCATTTTCAATCATACCCTCAGGCATTTCAACACCACATAACAATCGTTTTCCTAGTTTATATTCACGAGCAGCATGGCCACTCATATACCCCCGAATAACCATTTCTATTTTAAAAGGTTCACATGCATACCCTATAGCAACGTTAGGATCTGGAGTCGCTGTTAACCAATTAGGAACTAAATCTTCGGTATCCCTCATCATTTGAGCAGCTATCTGATTTAATATTTGACCTTTATATGGGATTCCTTTAGACATTACTACATCAAAGGCACTCAACCTATCGGTAGCAATCATTAATAAAGTATTGTTCTCCAAAGTATATACTTCACGAACTTTTCCATGATATACTTTTTGTTGTCCTGGAAAATTAAATTGTGGATTTATAATGGTATTGCTCATATATTTATAATACAACGTAAAATTAATAATATCAGGTGTTTAGCTTTAACTTTTAAATTTAACCTGCCATATATAGATCACTTAGCTGATCCTTATTTTTTCGTAAACAACTGAATATTTGACAAATATAATCATAAAAAAAACCTCTACAAATTAAAGCAGAAGGCTTAATTAAATATTTAGTTTAGTTTAGTTTAATTCAGCTACAGAAGTTATAAATTCCCTTTTTAATGGCTTGTATATAGTAGAGTAAATAAATTTACCTCTCACATAGTAATCCTCTCTAAGGTCCTCTCCTTCTAGGAAGAAAAGTGATTTTACAGGAACATTCTCTAATAAGTAACTGATTTCATAAAGTTCTTCTGTGTCTTTAAAAGTATGCTGTTTTCCATTTGAATCTCCGACGGAATAGCAGAGGTTAGACTCCAAATATAGGAAGTGAAACATCTTACCTTGATTATCAAAACCTATTCCTCCTTTATTATAATCTATATCTAAATAGTAAGCTTGTTGAATCATTACATCTCTTACTGTTTTTTTTAATTTTTTTTTTGATTCATTAAAAAATGATACCATTATGTCTTCTAACGATAATTCATGTCTGTTCCCCATTTTATTAGTTTTTGTTTATTTTGAATTTAATAGTCTTTTAATCTTTTTTTATTAAAATCAATTGGAATAGAATTTTCTTAGGACGGCTTCTATTTTATTCTTGTGAGCATCTTTTGCCGATAAAGCAAATGCATTTGATATCATACTTTCATTTGCCAAAACCAATTGTGTTAACATACTAATTATAGTTTCGTTCTGTATAATCATAATCTCTTTATAAACTTCACGATTAGCCATCATTTTAGTTAATCCAACCTCTTCGGTTTTATCTTTAAACTCTCTTTCTAATTTTTGTTTTTCAAATCTTAACGTTTCTGTAATCTTTCGTTCTTTAAGTTCCTTGTCTTTATTTTCTATTGTTTTGAATAATGCCATTATATTTTATTTTTTGCAAAACTAGAGTCAATTATTTGTTTACAATATGATATTAATCATGTACACAAAAAAACCCTCTACAAATGCAAAGGGTTTATAATCTATTAAATGTATTAGGCTTAAGGAGTACAGTTAGTGAATATAGGTTGATTTAATGTCCAAGCTGAAGCTTCATAGCTAAAACCACTACATTCAGTTACATTACTAATATTCCAAGAACTCAAGTCTTGATTAAAATAAGAAGCAAAAATAAACATATTCGTCATATCAATCACGTTACTCACATCCCAATTACTGATGTCTTGGTCAAAAACAGACGAACCAAACATACCACTCATATCAATCACACTAGTCACATCCCAAAAAGTTATATCTTGGTTAAAAGGGTTATACGCTGCAGCCGTTCCTAAAAACATACTGGTCATTTCTGTTACATTACTTACATCCCAATTACTAATATCTTGATTAAAAAAAGTAGCATTGTAAAATAATCTTCCCATTTTAGTTACATTACTCACATTCCAATTGTTGATCTCTTGATTAAAAATAGAAGAAGAAAACATACCATACATATCAGTCACTTTACTCACATCCCATGAACTTATATCTTGGTTGAAAACTGAAGAAGAAAACATAAAGCTCATATTTGTTACATTACTCACATCCCAATTTCCAATAGGTTGGTTAAAAGCTTGAGCATTATAAAACATCCCGTACAAATTATTCACACTACTCAAATCCCAATTTCCAATAGGTTGATTAAAGGCATCTGTATTATCAAACATAATTTCCATATTTGTCACATTACTTACATCCCAAGAACTGATATCTTGGTTAAATGTTTGAAGATAATAAAACATCCTATTCATATCAGTCACTTTAGTGGTAACCACTTTAGTTAAATCTTCTTGATTAGCCACCATATCTCTTAACATGAACTCATCTACCACTGTGTAAGTTACACCTTCTATAACTCCCGAATCACCTGTATTTGACCATTCACAAGCCTTTATAGTTACACCATTATTTGCTAAATAAATTGGAATATCTCCGTTACAAGCATTTGATTCATTATCACTACTATCTGAGCTACTACAAGCAAAGAATAAGACTGTTAAGAATAAATAGATAAGTTTTCTCATCGTTTTACTACTATAATTAATCTCTATTCTCTATAGATTTATAGGCGGAAATTACTTTTTTAACCAGTTTGTGCCGTATAACATCTTTATCATCCAAATGGATGATTCCAACCCCAACTACATCTTTTAAAATCAATAATGCCTCTTTAAGTCCTGAAAGTGTATGCCTGGGCAAATCTATTTGGCCAGGATCCCCCGTAATCATAAACTTGGCATTTTTTCCCATACGTGTTAAAAACATTTTCATTTGCGAATGAGTGGTATTTTGCGCTTCATCTAAAATAACAAAGGCATTGTCCAGTGTACGCCCTCTCATAAATGCTAATGGGGCTATTTGTATCACTCCTTTTTCAATTAAAGTTTCTAACTTTTCTGCAGGTATCATATCTCTTAATGCGTCATATAAGGGCTGCATATATGGATCTAATTTTTCTTTTAAATCACCTGGAAGAAAACCTAATTTCTCTCCTGCTTCCACTGCTGGACGCGTTAATATTATTTTTCTTACTTGTTTTTCTTTTAAGGCTTTTACAGCTAAAGCTACACCGGTATATGTTTTACCAGTACCTGCTGGTCCTACAGCAAATAACATGTCATTTTTTTGCATTAATTGCACCAACTTACGTTGATTTGCAGTTTGTGGCTTTATTTTCCTTCCATTAACTCCATGTACTAAAACTTCATTGGAATTTTCTGAGGTCTCATAATCATCTTTACTCCTACTTAAAAAAACACGTTCGATTACATTTTCATCTAACTTGTTATACTTTGCAAAATGATCGAGTAACATTGCAATTCTTTTATCAAACTCTTCTAAAACTTCTTCATCACCAAAGGCTTTAATTTTATTTCCCCTCGCAACTATTTTTAATTTCGGAAATAGTTCTTTTAACTTCTCAATATTAACATTTTGTTCCCCGAAAAAATCACGCGGGCTTATTTCAGATAATTCGATTATTAGTTCATTCAAAAGCAGTACATTTAAAAATATTAATACTATACTATAAATTGTTTTTCTCTAAAACAAAAGTACAGTATTTTTGCCGTTATTAGTTTAAATAAATATTAATAAAATGCCTAAAGCTATTATCACTCTAACTACTGACTTTGGTGAGAAAGATCACTTTGCCGGAGCAGTTAAAGGTGCTATTTATAGTGAATTGGAAACGATTAAAATTGTTGATATCTCGCATTCAATTTCTCCTTTTCATATTTCGGAAGCTGCATATATAATTCAAAATGCCTACAAGAATTTTCCATCTGGCAGCATTCATATCATTGGAATAGATTCTGAATTAAATCCAGAAAATAAACACATTGCCGTTTATTTAGATGAACACTATTTTATATGCGCTAACAATGGAATTATCTCTATGCTAACCTCACAGATAAATCCTGAAAAAATTGTTGAAATTAATGTTCACGATAATATAGAATCTAATTTTCCGGTTTTAGATGTTTTTGTAAAAGTAGCTTGTCACATAGCAAGAGGAGGAACTTTGGAAGTTATTGGGAAACCCATAGCTGAAATAAAAGAACTTATAGGAATAAAACCCGTAGTGAATCCTGAAAACAATCAAATAATTGGGAATGTAATTTATATCGATAATTATGGAAATGTAATTTGTAATATCAATAAATCACTTTTTGAAGAAATTGGAAAAGGAAGAAGTTTTACGATTCAAGCCAGGTCCATTAAATTTACAACTATTTACAACCGATATAGTGATTTTATAAACTTTGAAAACCCGAAAAGCAAGCGTGTTGAAGATGGAAAAAAACTAACATTATGGAATTCCTCTGGTTATTTGGAGTTGGCCATTTACAAAAGTAATTCAAACACAGTTGGAAGCGCATCTTCACTTTTCGGACTTAACTATAGAGATACCATTAGTGTTAATTTTGAATGATGATATGTTTACAAGAATTGTAAAAATGGAATTTAAAAAAGAAAAGATACCTGCCTTTCTTATTAATTTCGAAAAAGTAAAAGATAAAATCCGTGCTTTTGAAGGTTGTTCTTATTTAGAACTATATCAAGATAAAAATAACAGCGAAACTTTTTTTACTTACAGTAGGTGGGAAAATGATGCTGATTTGGAAAATTATAGAACTAGTGATTTATTTAAGAATATTTGGGCAACAACCAAACCAATGTTTCGTTCTAAAGCAGAAGTTTGGAGCGTTAACACTCTAAATCATTTGGGCTAATATAGATTTTGAATTCATGATTAAAGCAAAAGAAAAAAAGAATAACTTTCACACAAAAAAACTTAATACTAAAGACCTATGCTTGCCATATTAAAAAAAGAAATCAATTCCTTTTTTTCAACGTCTGTTGGCTTTATGGTCATCGCATTTTTTTTATTGTTAAACGGTCTTCTACTTTGGTTTATTCCTGGAGAATTTAATATTTTTGACAACGGATTTGCTGATTTATCCTCCTTTTTTATAATAGCACCTTGGGTCTTATTATTTTTGATCCCAGCAATTACTATGAGATCTTTTAGCGAAGAACAGAAAATGGGAACTTTCGAGCTTTTGATCACTAAACCGATCTCTTTAAGAAATATAGTCTTAGGAAAGTTTTTTGGAGCTGTAATTCTTATTTGTTTGGCTATTGCACCCACCTTGCTTTATATTATTACCATCGCTAAACTTGGCAACCCGATGGGTAATTGGGACATAGGAAGTGCTATTGGCTCTTATGTTGGTTTGTTGTTTTTAATATTAGCCTATACATCTATCGGAATATTTTCTTCTACGGTTTCAAAAAATCAGATTGTAGCTTTTATTATCGCTGTTTTTTTATGCCTTTTCATTTATTATGGCTTTAATATTTTGACCTCTCTTTTTAACATTTCATCTATTGAAATAAATAACCTAGGAATGAAAACTCATTTTGATAGTGTTGCAAGGGGTGTTTTAGATACACGTGATATTTTATATTTCTTAAGTGTTTCGACTTTGTTTTTAATTTTCACCAACATTAATTTAAGAAAAGGTTAATGAAAATCAGAAAACAATTAACATATGGAATATTAGGTATTATTATAATTAATATAGTTGGAAGTTATTTTTATAAACGGTTTGATTTAACAGAAGACCAAAGATATACCTTATCAAATCCAGCAAGAGAAATCATTGCTAATATTAATGTTCCCATATTTATAGACGTTTTTTTAGAAGGAGATTTACCTTCCGAATTTAGACGATTACAAACTGAAACCAAGCAAATTTTAGAAGAGTTTGAAGCTTACAATCCTAATCTTAAATTTAAATTTGTTAACCCTTCAGAAGAAAAAGGAGATATCGAATCACTAATAAAGTTTGGTGCAAAACCTGCTCAGATAGAAATTAAACAAAACGGAAAAACAAGTGTTCAACAGGTATTTCCTTGGGCAATTGCATCTTTTAATGACAATTATATAAAAATTCCTCTATTAAAAAATCAATTAGGTGTTAATACGGAAGAGCGAATTAACAACTCAGTTCAGAATTTAGAATATGCTTTTGTAGATGCTTTCAATCGACTCATTGAACCTAAAAAACGTAAAATTGCTGTTTTAAAAGGAAATGGAGAATTAGAAGATAAATACATAGCTGATTTTTTTGCAACACTTCGCGATTATTATTACATCGCACCCTTTACTTTAGATTCCGTTGCTAAAAACCCTAAAACAACCTTATCACAAATAAAGCAATTTGATTTGTTGGTTATTGCAAATCCAACTGAACAATTTACGGAGGAAGAAAAATACATCCTTGATCAATATTCCATGTCTGGAGGGGCTTCACTTTGGTTAATCGATGCTATTAAATTAGTTAATGATAGTGTTAGCGGAAATAATTTTGCCTTTGGGAAAGATTTAAATTTAACAGATTTTTTCTTTAAATATGGAATTAGAATCAATCCAAATCTTATTAAAGATTTATACTCCGCTCCTATTTTATTAGCAACAGGTAACGAACGTGATTCACAATACAACAAATATCCATGGTTGTATAGTCCATTATCTAATAATAGTTCGAGCCATCCGATAGTAACAAATATAGACGCGGTTAAGTTTGATTATGCGAGTAGTATTGACACCCTACCAAATTCAGTTAAAAAAACGATTTTATTAAGTTCTTCTCAAGTTTCCAAGATTGTGGGAATGCCTAAAGAAATTGATATTACGAAGGAAATAAATAAAAACTTAACAATAGTTAATGATGGACCTTCTCCAAAAGAGTTTAGTGCTGGAGAAATTCCTCTTGCAGTACTGTTAGAGGGATCGTTTAATTCAGCTTATTCAAACAGAATAAAACCATTCAAAATACCGAATAACCTCGAAAGTAGCAAGGAAACTAAAATGGTAGTAATCAGTGATGGAAGTATTATTAAAAATCAATTTCAAGGAAATAGGCCTTTAGAATTAGGTTTTGATAAATGGACCAATACCTTTTATGGAAATAAAGAATTTTTGCTGAATACTGTAAACTATCTATTGGATGATAATGGACTTATAAACATTAGAAGCAAAGATATATCAGTTCCATTTTTAGATCCTGTAAAAGTAGCTGAAAACAGGTTTTTTTGGCAATGGGTTAACTTGTTGTTACCCTTAAGTTTAATAAGCCTATTTGGACTTATATTCAACTACTTAAGAAAGAAGAAATACACTTAAATTTGTTAATAAGTTTCTTTTGAATTGAAAGGGAATAGAATACAATTTGAAATATATTTGTAGTTGACGCATTAATAAATTATTGCTAAAACATAGCTTTTGGCACAATCATAAAAATATTAAAATGAAATTTATAGTATCTAGTTCATATTTATTAAAACAACTTCAGGTTTTAGGAGGAATTATTAACAGTAATAATACCCTTCCAATATTGGATAATTTTTTGTTTCAACTAGATCAAAACTCATTGACGGTTTCTGCATCTGATTTAGAAACTACCATTTCATCAAAATTGGAAGTGGAAAGCAGTGAGAAAGGAACTATTTGTATTCCTGCCCGCTTATTATTGGATACTTTAAAAACATTCCCAGAACAACCTTTAACATTTACTGTGGAAGATAATAATACAATTGAAATCAGTTCTAACCACGGAAAATATGCCTTAGCTTATGCAAGTGGTGAAGAGTTTCCTCACGCAATAGAGCTTCAAGACCCAAGTTCAACTTCTTTATTGGGAGATGTTCTAGCAACTGCAATTTCAAAAACTATCTTTGCTGCTGGTAATGATGATTTACGTCCTGTAATGAGTGGTGTTTTCTTTCAATTTTCTACAGAGGGCTTAACATTTGTTGCAACCGATGCACATAAATTAGTTAAATATTCTCGTGAAGATATTTCAGCTTCACAAACCGCTGAATTTATTATGCCTAAAAAACCTTTAAACTTAATAAAATCGATTTTAGCTGGAAGTGAAGAAGA
>CAJXVL010000071.1 GCA_913061205.1 uncultured Flavobacteriaceae bacterium
AAATTTGTTGCTTCATAAAAGCTTCACTTCCCATCCAAACCAATCCATTAATTGGAATTTGCTTATGTCCACTAGAAAAACCGGATGGATAAATTTCAAATAAATTCTTTGCACTTAAAGATTTAAATGCTGTTTCCAAACCTATTTGAATAGACGGAAACATTGTTAACTGACTGCATAACTCTTGGAATCCTAAATCTATATGGTTACAAACCCACTGAAGTTTTTCTTCATAATCTGGACGATCATCAATACTCAATCCTCTAAATAGGCCACATTCTCCTATTCCCACTTTATTTTCATTTTTAATAATAATAAAATAAGTTTCTTTAGTTTTTAAGACACCTCTAGAAGTTCCACTTGGGAGTTTAAAATTTAAAAAATATTTTTTATAGGATGCTGTCAATTTGGATTGATTTTGAATAGATTTAAATTTTTAATGAAAGAATCCAAATAATAGTGCGAACGAGAAGGTACTCAAAGCAACTTTTTTAAGTTCGCTATCCAATAATTTAGGTTCCTTATTTTTATATACAGTTACTAAGTTTATTATTAAGGGTAAAAACGCAATTACATATATTAATTGACGAATGGAATGATCATTTATAATCGAATAAAGCAAGGTCAATAACACAGCCAAAGAAATTAATACATAATGGTAAATTTTTGCTTTTGAGCTTCCTAGGCTAACTACCAAGGTGTTTTTATTATTTTTCGCGTCATTTTCAATATCACGCATATTATTCAAATTAAGTACCGCCATACTTAAAAAACCTATAGTTGATGCGGGTAATAATAAGTCCCATACCATTTGATGGTCCAATAGATAATAACTTCCTAAAACACTTAATAATCCAAAAAATAAAAACACAAAAACATCTCCTAAACCAGAATAGCCATAAGCGTTTTTACCAATAGTATATTTTAATGCAGCAATGACAGAAGCAATACCAAGTATAAAAAACAGCAGTGAATGTAAAAAATCTTCAGCTCCAAATGCATAGTAAATTAATACAATTGCGGAGATCATGCTAAAAATCGCTGTAATCAAAATACCCATCTTCATTTGTTTAGGAGAAATCAAACCCGATGAAACCATTCGCTGCTCTCCTTCCCTATTATCATCGGCACCTTTAATACCATCTCCATAGTCATTTGCGAAATTGGAAAGCACTTGAAAACCTATGGTAGTTAAAATCGCTAACCAAAATATAGAAGATTGCCAAAACAGATGTTTCATAGCTAATGAAGAACCGACTATAATTCCGGATACCGATAATGGTAAAGTTCTTAAACGTGCTGCAGATATCCAGGCTTTAAAATTTGGCATTAAAATTTATATTTTTACAAAAATACATTTAATAAATTATTTTGTACTTTTTTATATTTCCTAAAACCCAATAACGCGGACTAGTAATTCTTTTAATAAATCTTCCTGACTTAAATTGGCACCCACTCCTTTACTTTTTAAATCAATTTCTCGAATGGAAGCAATAATGTTACTAATGCTACGCATTGGATAATTACGAGCTGCTACTTCATAGTCTTTTATAAAAAACGGATGTACACCTAATGTTTTTGGTGCTTGAGATTTATTGGTTAATGCATGGTATTTCATCACTTTCGAAAAGAATCCAAATAAGGTTGCCACCGTTACTACAGTAGGGTGGTTTTTGGGGTCATGTGCAAAATATTGAATGATTCCAAATGCCTTTTTTACATTTCTATGTGCCAAGGCATTTAATAATTCAAAATTATTGTAGTCTTTACTAATTCCGATATTATTCTCTATTATTTCTGCAGATATTTGCTCGCCAGACTGGACAATTAATTGTAGCTTTTCTAATTCGTTATTAATCTTGGCTAAATCGTTCCCTAAAAACTCTACTAGCATCTGTGATGCTTTCGGAGAGATAGTGTATCCTTTGCTTGCTAAAACCTTTCTAATCCAATCTGGAATTTGATTGTCATAGATTTTTTTACTTTCAAAAATGACCCCATTTTTAGCAATCGCCTTATAAATTTTTTTTCGTTTATCTAGCTTTTTATATTTATAGCAAAACACCAATACTGTTGAGGGTTGCGGGTTTTCTGCATAGCCCTCTAAACGATCCAAAGTTCTGGATAAATCTTGAGCTTCCTTAACTATAACCACTTGTCGTTCGGACATCATAGGAAAACGTTTGGCCGTACTTACCAAGTCTTCAATTTTTACATCACGCCCATAAAAAACAGTCTGATTGAACCCTTTCTCCTCTTCAGAAAGCACATGGGTTTCAATATATTTCGAAAGCGCATCGATATAGTAAGCTTCCTCTCCCATTAAAAAATAGATTGGTTTTATAATTCCTCTTTTAATATCAGAAATAATATGTTTTACTTTTTCTAAAGGCAATTTAATTTGTTTTCGTTATTAGTTAATTTTAGAAAAATAAGTAAATTGCAATGTGCAAAACCTCAACTTTCCTAAATATAATTTCAGATTCAAAAGTAACGAAAATAAAACGTTGATTTTTGATATCATCCGAAAAAAGTTTGTGGTATTAACTCCAGAGGAATGGGTTCGACAGCATACAATTCATTTTTTGACTTCTGAAAAAAAATATCCAATATCTCATATCAATGTTGAAAAACAATTGCAATTAAATGATACGGTTAAACGTTATGATATTGTGGTATTTAATAAAGATGGAACCATCAAAATAATCGTAGAATGCAAGGCTCCGTCCATAAAAACCAATCAACAGACTTTTGATCAAATTGCACGTTACAATCTTGTATTAAAATCGGAGACATTAATGGTAACTAATGGTTTGGAACATTTTTTTTGTATAATGGATTTTACAAATAAAAGATATTTGTTTCTGAAAGACCTACCCAGTTATCAATAAAATTATTTAAAGAATCAGAACCTTGTCTGAGGGAAAATAAAATTTTACTTTGCGCTTATGAATGTTGCTGTTGTTATTCTTAATTGGAATGGAAAAAAATTACTAGAACAATTTTTACCTTCTGTTATTAGCTGCTCTGAAAAAGAAGCTACCATTTACATCGCCGATAATGCATCTACAGATGATTCCGTTTCATTTGTAAAAAACAACTTTCCATCCATCAAAATCATTCAAAATAAAACAAATGGAGGATATGCTAAGGGCTATAATGACGCCTTAGAAGGTTTAACTGAAGATCTATTTGTTTTACTGAATAGTGACATATTGGTTAGCAATAATTGGCTTACTACAATTATTTCCGAATTTAAGAAAGATGAAAACTTAGTGGCTGCACAACCAAAAATATTGGATTATAACAACAAATCCTATTTTGAATATGCAGGCGCAGGTGGCGGTTATATAGATCGATTAGGCTATCCATATTGTAGAGGTCGTATTTTTAATACCTTGGAAAAAGATAAAGGACAATATGATGACATCACACCGATATTTTGGGCTTCTGGAGCTTGTTTGTTTGTTAGAAAAACAGCTTATAAGGAGGTTGATGGTTTTGACGAAGTATTTTTCACCCATCAAGAAGAAATTGATCTATGTTGGAGACTTCAATCAAAAGGAGGAACGATTAAATATATTGGAAAGTCTACTGTTTATCATATAGGTGGAGCAACACTTTCATCCAATAACTCTAAAAAAACATTTTATAATTTCAGGAACACCTTACTGATGTTAATAAAGAATGTAGGCAGTTCAAAAATTTACTTATTACTAATTATCAGACTTATTCTAGATGGATTGGCTGGGCTTCAGTTTCTAAGTCAAGGAAAATGGAAACATAGCCTTGCAATTATAAAAGCACACTTTAGTTTTTATAGACTGATCCCTATTTATTTAAAAAAACGAAATAATAATAAAACACAATTTAAGTATTACCATATAAAATCTATTGTTTGGAATTATTTTATTAGAAAAAATCGTACATTTAAACAACTAAAATAATTGTATCAAAAAAATACTAATACTTTTTTTTACTATACTTTGTTTTTATAATTTTGAATAATATTTAAACCGAAATATAATTATGAAAAAATTCCTGATTCTAGTAGCTTGCTCTAGTTTGTTTTTAACTTCTTGTGTAACGAATAAAAAATATGCAGAACTAGAAGGTAAGCAAAAAACTACGCAAGATTTATTAAATACTGCAACCGTAAAATTAAATGATTGTCTTTCAGAAAGATCCGGATTATCTGCAGAAAACAATGCGCTAAAAAGCCAAGTAGCATCATTAAATGCAACGAATGGTGAATTGATTAATCAAATAGGTGATTTCACAGACCTTACCATTAAAGGAGCTTCAAACCTGGAGAAATCCTTAGAGAGCATGAAAGAGAAAGACCTCACCATTAATAAATTACGAGATGCTATTACACGTCGTGATTCGGTTAATCTTGCTTTAGTACAAAGCTTAAAAGGGGTGCTTGGAGATATGAACGATACCGACATTGAAATTAATGTTGAAAAAGGAGTTGTATTTGTGAGTATTTCTGACAAACTATTATTTAAAAGTGGAAGTATTAATGTTTCCGGCAAAGCAAAAGAAGTGTTAGGAAAAATTGCCATGGTCGTAAATAACAAACCTGATTTCGAATTTTTAGTAGAGGGTCATACCGATTCTAAAACTATAAGTACAAATTGTATTAAGGACAATTGGGATTTAAGTGTACTTAGAGCAACTACTGTTGTTAGAATATTACAAGATGATTTTGGAGTTTCTCCTGCTAGAATGACCGCTGGAGGTCGAAGTCAATATGTACCTAAATCAGCTAATGAAACTGCTGAAGGTAGAGCTAAAAACAGAAGAACTAGAATAGTTATTCTTCCAAAATTAGATCAATTTTATACAATGATTGAAGATGGTTTAAAAAATCCTGCAATTAACTAAATTTCAAAATAACTATTACCATTAAACCTTTATTCTCATTGAATAGAGGTTTTTTTTATGTCCAAAACTTTCAAATCGCATTTAATTAACAGAACAATAAAAGGTTATCATTCTTGATAGCCTTTTTTTTATATCTCTAAACTACCTTTACCTTCCCTAATTAATTTGGGTTCATCGCCACAAAGGTTAATTACTGTAGATGGGATATTTCCTCCATATCCTCCATCAATTACCAAATCTACTAAATGTTCCCATTTTTCATAAATTAATTCTGGGTCCGTTGTATACTCCACTATTTCATCCTCATCATAAATAGAAGTTGAAATTATAGGGTTTCCTAATTCCCTCACAATAGCTAAAACAATTTCATTATTAGGTACTCGTATCCCTACTTCTTTTTTCTTTTTAAATGCCTTTGGTAAATTATTATTTCCAGGCAATATAAATGTATAGGGTCCAGGCAATGCTCTTTTTAGTATTTTAAAGGTGGGTGTGCTAATATGAGTTACATAGCTTGATATATTACTAATGCTTTCGCATACAAATGAGAAATTGGCTTTATCCAATTTTACTCCTTTTATTCTTGCTACTTTTTCTAAAGCTTTATAATTGCTAATATCACAACCTAAAGCGTATACCGAATCACTTGGATAGATGATTAAACCACCTTTTTTAAGAATAGAAACTACCTTTTTAATTTCTTCCGAATTAGGATTTTCTTCATATATTTTTATAAACGCAGCCATTGTGAATTTTTAGTTTCAAACTTGTGGTAATTTACTTGTTTTTTTACGGAAATAAAGACCCAACAATTCCTTTAGTCAATCCTAAATTATTAAATAACGATTGATTAATCTAGTACTTTCAATTTCGCAAACCGAAGTAATAACTTTTTAAGACCACCGTTGGCGAAATTAATCTCTGCCTTTGTATCAGCTCCTAGTCCTTCAATCTTTGTAATGTTTCCTTTCCCGAATCTAACGTGTTCCACAATGGTTCCAACCGATAAATTAAGGTCTTTTAAATTTATGTTTTTTTCGGCAGTACTTGTTACCGGTTTAATTCTTCTTAGTTTTCTTAAATTATTCTTATTAGGTCCAGTTGGAGCTACTCCAGAAGTAGGTTTACTCAACCTTAATTTACTTCTATCTACATCATCAAATATATCAGCATCCAATAGTGGTTTGTAGCGACTTTCGGTGATTGGAGTTAAATATTCTACAAAACTTTCATCAATTTCTTCAATAAAACGACTCGGTTCCGCATCAATTAATTTCCCCCAACGATATCTAGATTGTGTATAGGTCAAATATGCTTGCTTTTCTGCTCTAGTAACTGCTACATAAAACAAACGTCTTTCTTCTTCTAACTCGCTTCGAGTATTCATACTCATACCACTTGGAAAAAGATCTTCTTCCATCCCAACAATAAAAACATATGGAAATTCTAGTCCTTTTGCCAAATGGACAGTCATTAAAGCAACCTTGTCTTCATCATTTGTTTCTTTATCTAGATCGGTAGCCAATGCTACATCTTCTAAAAATTCAGCTAATGAGCCAGTGGTATCTGCTATTTCTTTTTGTTCTTCAACAAAATCACGCATTCCATTTAAAAGCTCTTCAATATTTTCTATACGTGCAATTCCTTCAGGAGTACCATCTTTTTTTAGTTCGGTAAACAAACCTGTTTTTTTTACCACATGTTCTGTTATCTGAAACACATCGTATCCTTCATTTAATACTTGAAAACTCTGAATCATTGTTACAAAATCTTGAAGTTTTGATTTTGCTCCTTTATTAATCTGAATTTCAATTTTATTCAAATTTTGCAGGACTTCAAAAATAGAACGATTGTATTGATTCGCAACAACTATTAATCGTTCAACGGTCGTTTGACCAATTCCTCTAGCTGGATAATTGATAATACGTTTTAGCGCTTCCTCATCTTTAGGATTGATCAATAAGCGTAAATAAGACAATACATCTTTTATTTCTTTACGTTGATAAAAACTTAAACCTCCATAAATCCGATAAGGAATATCTTTCTTTCTAAGTGCATCTTCAATTGCTCTAGATTGTGCATTGGTACGGTATAAAATAGCAAAATTTCCGTTGAGAAGTTGATGATTCATTTTGATTTCAAAAATGGTATTAGCTACAAACCTGCCCTCATCACCATCGGTCATGCTTCGATTAACCAATATTTTAGAACCTTCATCATTAGCAGTCCAAACAATTTTATCCAATCGTGTTTTATTCTTTTCGATGATGCTATTAGCAGCATTTACTATATTTTTTGTAGATCGATAGTTTTGCTCTAATCGAAATACTTTAACAGCATCATAATCTTTTTGAAAATTTAAAATATTGTTAATATTAGCGCCTCTAAAAGCATAGATGCTTTGAGCATCATCTCCTACCACACAAATATTTTGAAATCGATCGCTTAACGCTTTTATAATTAGGTATTGGCTATGGTTGGTATCTTGATACTCATCAACTAATACATAACGAAATCGATTTTGATATTTTGCCAATACTTCTGGAAACCTAGTTAACAACTCATTGGTTTTCAACAACAAATCATCAAAGTCCATAGCTCCTGCTTTAAAGCATTTATCTACATATGATTTATATACATCTCCCATTCTTGGAACTTTTGCCATGGCATCAGCTTCCATTAAATCTGGGTTATTAAAATATGCTTTTACAGTTATTAAGCTATTTTTATAAGATGAGATTCTAGAATAAACTTGCTTGTATTTATAAATATCTTTATCCAAGTGCATTTCCTTTATAACTGCTCTTATCACACTCTGCGAGTCTTGAGTATCATAAATAGTAAAGTTTGTAGGATAGCCTAATTTATCAGCTTCAAATCGAAGTATTTTAGCAAACACACTATGGAAGGTTCCCATCCATAAATTTTTAGCTTCACTACTACCGACGATTCTAGAAATACGAGTTTTCATTTCTCGTGCTGCTTTATTGGTAAAAGTTAAGGACAAAATATTAAAGGCATCCACACCTTGTGACATTAAATAAGCAATTCTAAATGTCAAAACCCTTGTTTTACCGGAGCCAGCACCAGCAATAACAATCATTGCTCCGTCCTTTTGCAGAACAGGAGCCAATTGAGCCTCATTGAGTTGTTTTAAATATTCTTGCACTATTTTTTGATCTTATTTTCTGAAAAAATTCGATGTGAAATTAAAGAAAATATAAAGAATATTTTTATGGTTTTTATATTTTTTACAAACAATTATTTTTAAAAAACCGCTATCGTTTTAAACTGTTTTATTCGTTGAGGATAATAATTTACGCAATGAATACATTTAAAAGTTCATTTTAATTAAATACCTTTAGCTAAATTATAAAAATCGCCAACATGAAATTTCAAAAACTACTCTTATTATTATTATGTTCAGCAACAACATTTGCTCAAATGGACCAGAGCTTATTAAACGACATTAATAGTATTGAAGGAAAAGTTATTGATTGGCGTCATTATTTTCACGAAAACCCAGAATTGTCCAATAGAGAATTTAATACGGGTAAAAAAATAGCTGAACATTTAAAAGGTCTCGGTTTTGATGTAACGGAAAACGTTGCTCATACTGGAGTAGTCGGAATTTTAAAAGGTGATTTTCCCGGGAAAGTTATAGCGTTAAGAGCAGATATTGATGCGCTTCCGGTAACAGAACGAAATGATTTACCATTCAAAAGTAAGGTCACTACTACTTTTTTAGGACAAGAAACTGGTGTAATGCATGCTTGCGGTCATGATACTCACATTGCTATCTTAATGGGGGTTGCTGAAGTACTTTCTAAGCATAAAGATTTGCTTCATGGAACGGTGAAATTTATTTTCCAACCTGCTGAGGAAGGACCTCCTCCAGGTGAAGAGGCTGGAGCATCATTAATGATTAAAGAAGGTGTTTTGAAAAATCCCGATGTGGATGCCATCTTTGGTTTACATATTGGTTCTGGCACACCAGTCGGAACTATTAACTACAAGCCAGGAGGTACAATGGCTGCAGTAGAACAATTTACAGTAAATGTTAAAGGAAAGCAAACTCACGGTTCAAGACCATGGGGCGGTGTAGATCCTATTTATATTTCTGCAAAAATAATTGATGGCTTTCAAAGTATTATTAGTCGTGAATCTGACTTAACAAACGAAGCAGCAGTAATTACTGTTGGAAAAATTACAAGTGGTGTTCGATTTAATATCATACCTGAAAGTGCAGAGCTAGTGGGTACCGTAAGAACTCTTGATTCGGATATGAGAGAAAAAATCATACGGCGTATGAATGAAATGTCTAGAGATATAGCGGCAGCTTATGGAGGCACAGCCACAATAACATGGCAGAGCAATACCGTAATAACTTTTAATGATTTAGAGTTAACCGAACAAATGCTCCCTAGTTTAGAAGCTGCGGCAGGTAAAGATAATGTGCATCTTGTAAAGGCTACTACAGGTGGTGAAGACTTTTCTTATTTTCAAGAAGTAGTTCCAGGATTTTATTTCTTTTTAGGAGGAATGACTCCTGGAAATAAAGAATCCTTTCCCCATCATACTCCAGATTTTTTAATTGATGACAGCAGTATGTTTCTAGGTGTGAAGGTATTTTGCCAATTAACTTTAGATTATTTAAACAAAACTAATTAGTTTTTGATTGTCAAGTAGTTATTAATATTAACCACTTTAATTAGACCTTATTTAGTAGAGTTAATTTCTAATAACGATAGGATATCTTCTTTTTATAAATACAAGAAATGCAAGTTTAACCTATTTAAGAATCTTAGAAATAGGAAAATTAACACAGATAGATATGCCTATGATTTTGCATAATAAAGAAAGGAATAGAAAATTAAATTACACCTACTATTGTTTGGCTGAATTATGTAATGTATAATTTTTTTAAGTTTGAAACTGAACAGTCAAATCTATTTTAATCAATATCGATTATTAGGGTTATAAAAAATGGATTGACTATATAAAAGAGGAGCTAACAAACAGGGAAGTTGATAGCTCCCCAGTCTAAAAAGAGGGTATCCCCTCTGCAAGAAAGTAAATCCTAAACGATTATTTCCTACTCGGCAAAACTACAAATATATTAGGTATAAAACACCTTTATTTTAAAAAAAAATTAATTATTTAATAAATGGAAAGAAATTCTTTTGTTATTATTATTTTAAAAGGTTTTTCTATTTAATAGAAACAATCTTGTACACTATTATAAAACATATTAAATTCGTTGTATCAATTTATATTTATGGAAGATCTTACCTTAATTATTAGTTATTTTGCTTATTTATTACCAGCCATTGTAGTTGGCTTGGTAGCGTATTTCTTTTTTAAAGGGCATACCTCCAATGAAGAAGGAAGAAGGCGTTATTTAATTCAAAAAGAAGCTCAAAAAAACATATTACCTATAAGACTACAAGCTTATGAACGATTGACACTTCTTTTAGAACGCATCGACCCAAATAAACTTTTAATTAGAGTTCAACCACATTCTGATGATTTACAGAACTATGAAACATTACTTATTCAGAATATTGATAATGAATACGAACATAATCTTTCTCAGCAACTATATGTGAGTCCAGAATGTTGGAATTTAATTACTGCTACAAAAAATGCAACGATACAAGTAATAAGGCAATCTACTATCAATAAGAACGTAAATGATCCAGATAAATTAAGGGCTTTTATGTTAAATTACTTTATGGATGAAGTTACTCCTTCACATAAAGCCTTAATGTATGTTAAGAAAGAAGTTGGTGAAATGTTTTAATCTATCAACTCGTTTAAGTTGATATTTTTTCTTTTAGCATACTCAAACCCTATTTTCCAACACTGTTTCATTTTATCTTGGTCAAAAATTAATGAATTGATAGTTAATACTGTGGGAGTAAAATAAAAATTAATAATTACATCGTTATTGGAGGCTACAAATTTCCCTATGCGAATATTCTGCTTTTCAATTCTATCAGCCATAAAAGAATGCATGGTGGTAATTAATGAAAAAGCATTTTTTGAAGGCATTCTATTTAAGTGTGTGACTTCTGTTTCTAAAACAATAACATCAACGGTTGTAGCTCCCCTTTTTATAGCCTCCTCAATAGGAACCACACTACCAAATCCTCCATCAGCATATTCGCAACCCTCCTTAGTTACCAAACTCATAAAAGGAGTATAATTACAAGAAATCCAAATCCAGTCACAAAAATCATCATATTCAAAATCGTTGATCGATTTATACTCTACTTGATTCAAGGAAAAGTTAGAGACCGTAACAATAATTT
>CAJXVL010000072.1 GCA_913061205.1 uncultured Flavobacteriaceae bacterium
ACTTACTAGAATAATAAATTGCACTATTTGCCTCATTTAATGTATTTTGGGTAACTTGTTATATCATTAGTTTTATGCACGTTTATCGGCTAATATTATCTGATAACAATTGGTTTTGTTGTTTTTTATCGGTTTCAGATAAAGCTATAAAAACCGTATCTAAAGGACTCTGTATTTGTAATAAATCCTTCTTTGCTACATGAGTGTAAATCATCGTAGTTTCTGGTTTGCTATGCCCTAGTAAATCTTGAACATAACGCAATCCAACTCCATTTTCAATTAAATGCGTTGCATAACTATGCCGCAATGTGTGCGGTGTTACATGTTTGCCAATATTAGCACGTTTACAAGATTGTTTTAAAAAATTACGAATACTCCCAGCTGTATATTTTCTATAATTTGGGCCTTCAATAAAATAGTTTCTGGGCCTGTAAGTCATATAATAATTCTTGTATAAAGGTATAAAACTTTCTGCTAATACCACAACACGATCTTTCCTTCCTTTGGCATTTTTAATATGCAATTGCCGTCGGTCTACATCAATATCTTTCAATTCTAAATTTATCACCTCACTTATTCGCAAACCTGCCGAATATAATATGGCTAGGATTGTTCTGTGCTTTAGGTTTTTAGTGGCTCGCAATAAATCAACAACTTCTTCTTTACTTAAAACTGTGGGTAAATACCTAGAGCTAGAGGGTCTTGGTAATTCTTCCACTTCCAATTTAGTATCTGGTAAAAAACGACCAAAATGTTTTATAGCACTTACCAGTTGTCGGTGAGTACTTATAGCATATTTTTTATAAACGACTTGTTGTTCGACAAATAACCGTACATCGGTATTATTGATTTCATCCAACGATTTATCTCCAATAAATTCTACAAAATCTGCTACAAAAGTAAAATACACCCTTATGGTATTTTCACTCAAACGCAAGCCACGTAAGTAACGTACGAATGATCTAATAAGCTCTTTTTTTTCATCACTAATCGTTCTCGGTATTCGTTTTGTGGAAGCTTTCTTTTTAGTTTTAATAGAGTTTTTTAAATGAGAATAATCAACATAAATACCTCGTTTATTTAATTGAGTATATAATTGATGTAGGGTTAATTTATTTTTTGAAACATAAAATGTTTTTCTGCCAGTACTCCAAGCAATCTCTTTAATGCTTTTAATAAGTTCTTTTAATAGAGTGTTAAACTCAAACTCAAGTTCAAAACAAGAATGACCCCGATGTTCAAATTCAGTTAATTTAACATGATAAAGATTCTTGCCCATAAACAGATGTTTATTAATAATTATAAATAAAAACAAATAATTAATGGGGAGGAAGCCTAAAGATAATTAAAATTATAATATAACCATTAATTACAAATCAATAATGCTTCGATATATAATTCTTCATAATAGCAATATCCTCTTTCGAAGTTAAATCTGGCACATGCTCTGCAAATGGAATTCCTTTTATAAAAGAACTGGACTCATGTATCATATTTAAGACAGCAGTAGGGAGTTCTTTTTCCTCTCGGATGGGATCGATGGGGCAATTTTTTAAAAAAGAATAAATTTCAGTCCCCGTAAATTTAAATACATTCATACTAACCCTAAATTTACCTTTTGCATCTTTATAATTACTCACTTTGTCCTTAGAAGGCTTTTCAATAATAGCTTCCAAATGAGAATTTTCATCGACCAAGGTCAATGCAAAACGTTCTATTTTTTCCATCGGAAAGAGCAAAGCATCCCGATCATAATTAATAAAAGCGTTTGCGTCTTTGCAGGTTAATAATGCTTGCAATGCTGCTACCGAATATAAATTATCGCTATTGCATACGGTAAATGCTTCATGTTGTAATTCTGGAAATTGCGTTAAGGCTTGGAAAAGGGCATCTGCAGTTCCAAAAGGTTTGATTCTATCTTTTGGCACGTATTGTGTTGCATAAGAAATAGATAGCCCATTAAAAGAGTTGTTTTTTTGTTTTCCTCCATAATAGGTTTTAAACAATGCTCCCTTTTCACTAATAATGATAAGTATATTTTTATAGCCTGCTTTTTCAGCATTTAACAATAAGAAATCTAGTATTGGTCGGTTATTTTTTCCAAAACCCAGTAACGCTTTACTTCTGGTATTGGCATTGATCACCTCTTCTTCGGAAAGGTTTTCGGTTCCTAAAGATTTCTTCATCCTGGAGGAAGCTCCTGCTGCTAATATCACTAAGTTTTTAGGCATCTATTATTATTTCAGTTCCTTTTGCTACATAAACTGGATAGGCATCTTTTGCTCCAGCTTTTTTAATGGCAATACTTATTTTGTCTTGTAAATGAATAGGGCATAAGGCTACAATACATCCGCCGCCGCCAGAGCCAATAATTTTTGCTCCGTAGGCACCTGCATCAACAGCTGCATCAATCATAGCATCGATTTTTGGAACCGTTAGTTTTAAATCATCACGCAATATGCGGTGATGCTGATTTATTAAGTCGCCAATTAGCGGGTAATTAAGTGTTGTGTCTTTTAATGCCCTAAGCGCTTTTTGAGTAATGGTATGGTTTTGTATCGCAGCATAAAAGTAGGGTTTTAATGCATTTGGCAATAACGCCTTATAGTTGTCATAATCTTTTATGCTTGCTTTTTCAAGTACAAAGTTAGCTTCTTTATCCTGGATGATTTGTATCGCTTTTATAGCATTCGACTTTGAACTTCCTAATAAACCAATAGTATCTTTTGCGATTCCAGATTCACCCAATACCATTCCATCTAAGGTCTCACCAATGAGCTCATAATTAAAACGATCTCCTGTTTCTATAAAAACAATGTTACCAATACCAATGGTATATTGATCCATTTTTCCGCCCGGCGAATGGTGTTCTAATACCTCGGCTTCGTAGGCCAATTGAGAAATAAATTCTGAAGTAATTTCTCGATCGCAACCAAAGGTTTTTAATAAAAAATGAACCCACGCAACTACAATTGCAGAGGAACTTGAAACTCCTGCGTTTACTGGAATATTGCCTTGTATGGTTATGGAGTATCCCATATTTGGAATACAGCCATATTTTCTTAGCCTTCGCAATGCGGAAGCAAAAAAATCACCGGCTTGAAGGTTCTCAAAATTTTCATATATAGAAAAGCTTCTTTTGGAGTTAATATCGGGTAAGTTGAAAATAAATTCTTTATTCGTATTGGGTTCTCCAATAAGGATAATCTGCCTATTTATAGCACAAGCAATTACCGGAAGTCCCAAATAATCTTGATGGTCACCAAACAAACAAATTCTAGCTGGAGCTAAAACGTGTATGGTTTTTAGGTTATTTTTAGCTATTGCCATTAGATTAATCTATATCAAATGCTAATTAGTAAGTATCCTTCATCCATTGGTAAGGCTTTCTTTTTACCCAATCTCCTCGGGTAAAATCAGGGAAATCTTGCGGTTCTCCATTGTTTGCAATAGAAACTTCAGACAATGGAGTAATGGCACTCCAAGCTGCAGCATCATAAGCATCTAGGGGTGGTGCTATATTTTGTTTTGCAGATTCTACAAATGCATTAATCACAAAAAAGTCCATTCCTCCATGACCTGCTCCTTCTGCATGCGTTCCAAATTTTTTCCAAAGTGGATGGTCATATGCTTCTAACCATTTAGTTGCATCATCCCATCGGTGTGGTTTTTCAGCTTCCCCTTCAATATAAATACGATTGCCATCTACTTCCCATAGACCTTCACTTCCTTGAACTCTAAAACCAAGAGAGTAGGGACGGGGGGAGTTGCAATCGTGCGTTACAATAATGGTTTCCCCATTAGCAGTATCAATTGTTGAGGTAATGATATCTCCTTGTTTAAATTTAAGTTTTGTATTGGGATGGTCTTTTCCGCCAACATCTTTAATGTATTTATTCAACCCAACACCTTTGGTCGCATGAGAAGTCATCGATACAAAACGGTTACCTCTATTAATATCAGACATCACCGCAATAGGCCCAATTCCGTGAGTAGGATACACGTCGGCATTTCGTAAAAGAGAATGTTGGGTACGCCAAGCAGATTCTGATATTCCTTTTTCACCAAATTCAGCTCCTTTTCCATAAGCTGTTTTACCGTCATTAAATTTTACAAACCTTAAGTCATGTTGGTACCCACATCTAAAATGTAGTAATTCTCCATATACATTTTGTTTTACCATATTCAATACCGCTAAAATATCCCTTCGGTAGCATACATTTTCCAAAATCATTAAATGAGAACCTGTCTCTTCATGGACATTTACCAGGTCCCAGCATTCTTCCATGGTATTTGCAGCAGATACTTCCAATCCCGTATACTTTCCTGCTTTCATAGAATCTTTAGCCATTTTTGTATGCCATAACCAAGGAGTTGAAATGATGACAGTATCAATGTCTTTAAGTGCTAAAAGATTTCTATAATCATAATCGTATTTTCCAAAAATAGCTGCTTTTTTTTGTCCTTTTCCTGTAATTAAATCTTGAGCAATAGAAATTCTTTTTGGATCGATATCACAAATCGCAATAATGTTACAATCATCTCTAGATAATAAATTATTTAAGTGATTGGTACCTCTTAGACCAACACCGATGAGTCCAATATTTAATTTTTCTTTTTTGGCATTCGTAGTTCCAAATGTTAACTGTGGCGCTAAAGCAATTCCTACTCCTAAAGCAGCAGTTTTCTTTACAAAATTTCTTCGTGTACTCATCGTTTGTAGTTTTTGTTTTTATGAAAGTTCACATTGATAAATTTAAAATAATTATAACAAAATAGTAAGTTTTAAAGTTAAAATATGACTAAGTAAAGTCAAGCGAAGTATTTCAGTTCCTCTTCAGTTATTGTTGCATTTTGTGAAGTTAAATAAAATAAGCTTATTTATAGCTACGCAAGTCTTTTTATCACAAAATATAATCAAACAATACAAGGCTTTTTCTGATCGATAATGTTTATTTTGCCACTAATAATTTTAAAATAAGGCAATGAAGTATTTACAAAAACACTGGAGTTCCTTATTATTTGTTTTTTTTATTATTTTGATGATCATACCAACAACTAGAATGCCAATACAAGTGGTTTTACTAAGAACAATTTCGTTGAGCCCTTCAGAAATTAAAAAAGAAGATAGAACTGCTTTAATAGACTATGATTGGAAGTTATCAGATCTCAATTCAAATACTGTAAACCTAAGTGAATCAAAAGGAAAAGTGATATTAATAAATTTTTGGGCAACATGGTGTCCACCTTGTGTTGCTGAAATACCTGAGTTTCAAGAATTATTCGATGTTTATAAAAATAAAATTGATTTTTATTTTGTTACTACTGATCAAACCGAAAAAATTAATTTATTCCTAGGTAAAAAAGGCCATGATTTACCAGTTTTTAGACCCTTAGAAGAACCTTCTAATGTTCTAGGATATAAGTCCTTACCAACTACTTATTTAATATCAAAAAAAGGAGAAATCATCATGCGAAAAGTAGGAGCTGCTAGTTGGAATAGCGATAAAGTTCATCAAACTATCAATGATTTATTAGCGGAATAATTAATGGACTATTTTATCTAAACTTTCAGCTAATTTTATGGTTTATTTTATAAATAAAATGCTTTAAACCATTTTTTGTTTATTTTTTATTGAAATAGCTAAACTCAATAATACCAATAATAAAATCAGAAACTTAAGATGAATTGTTCTTGTTTGTATTGCTATTTGCTAAAATCGTTACATTTGTAACCGTTTAAAAATAAATTATAAATGACATGAGTGTACCAGAAAAAAAATTTTTATCAGATATAGAAATTGCACAAGCTAATTCTATGAAGCATATTAGAGATATAGCTAGTAAACTTCATATCACTGAAGACGATTTAGAAATGTATGGTAAGTATAAAGCAAAGCTTCCTATAAAGTTAATAGATGAAGCTAAAGTTGAAAAAAGTAATTTAATTTTGGTTACCGCTTTAACACCAACTCCCGCAGGAGAAGGTAAAACAACAGTTTCTATTGGATTAACGGAAGGCTTAAATAAAATAGGAAAAAAAGCCATCGTGGTTTTAAGAGAACCTTCTTTGGGCCCTGTATTTGGTATTAAAGGTGGTGCAGCTGGTGGTGGTTACTCTCAAGTAGTACCAATGGAAGATATTAATCTTCATTTTACGGGAGATTTTTCAGCTATTGAAAAAGCTAATAATTTATTATCTGCACTGCTAGATAATAACCTTCAATCTCGAACTAGAAGCTTAGGAATAGACCCTAGAACCATTGCTTGGAAACGCGTAATGGATATGAATGATAGGGCTTTACGTGATATAACAATTGGCTTGGGTGGAACTGCTAATGGTATTCCAAGACAGGATGGGTTCAATATTACTCCAGCTTCTGAAGTGATGGCAATACTTTGTATGGCAAAAGATTTTTCAGATTTAAAGGATCGATTGGGTAATATTTATGTAGGCCAAACTTTTGATAGAAAGCCTGTTTATGCAAGAGATTTAAAAGCAGAAAATGCAATGGCTATTTTACTAAAAGATGCTATTAATCCTAATTTAGTTCAAACTTTAGAAGGGAACCCAGCGATTATACATGGAGGTCCTTTTGCTAATATCGCCCAAGGAACCAATACTATTCTTGCCACTAAAATGGGAATGACCTTATCTGATTACGTGGTTACTGAAGCAGGGTTTGGAGCAGATTTAGGTGCTGAAAAATTCTTAGATATTAAATGTGTATCTGGAGGTTTAAAACCTAAAGC
Source organism: uncultured Flavobacteriaceae bacterium (assembly GCA_913061205.1). Lineage (GTDB taxonomy): Bacteria > Bacteroidota > Bacteroidia > Flavobacteriales > Flavobacteriaceae > Marifrigoribacter. The sequence continues at coordinate 6,754 of CAJXVL010000072.1, forward strand.
AGTGGTATTAGTTGCTACAATTAGAGCATTACGTCATCATGGAGGTGCAACCAAAGAACAGTACAATGATGCAAATGTAACGCGTGTTGAAAAAGGTTTTGTTAACCTTGAAAAACATATCGAGAATATGAAGAAATTTGGATTAAATCCTGTAGTAGCTATTAACTCCTTTTTTACAGATAGTGATGAAGAAGTTGCTCTGGTTAAAGAGAAATGCAAGATTATGGGTGTAAGCGCTATAGTTTCTAAAGGATTTGCTGATGGAGGAGAAGGAACCAAAGAATTAGCTACTGCTGTGGTAAATGAAATCGAAAATGGAAATAATAACTTCAAACAATTGTACGATTGGAATGCACCTGTAAAAGAAAAAATAGCAACTATTGCTAAAGAAATTTATGGGGCAGATGGAGTAGAATATTCTAAAAAAGCGTTAATACAACTTGGTAAAATTGAAAATTTAGGATTGGATAAGTTAGCAATTTGTATGGCTAAAACACAAAAATCTTTTTCTGATAATGATAGGCTAACGGGGCGTCCAACAGGATTTAAGGTAACTGTAAGAGAATTTGAATTTGCATCAGGAGCAGGCTTTGTCATTCCAATATTAGGGAACATGATGCGCATGCCTGGATTACCAGCGATACCAGCATCTGAAGGAATGTCAATTGATAATAATGGGAAAATATCTGGCTTATCGTAAAATTAAATTTCACCAATAAAAACACACAATACTGTTCAGTAATTTTTTTAACTTTTCTATTGATTTAATTTTGTTAATAAAATCACTATAATTAATAATAAACAACGCTTTTAAATAATAAATGAACATAACATTTGTTATTTTTGCAACCTAAAAAATCAACTCCGAATGATTCGGGAAAATAGCATACTATGAATTTACACGAATATCAAGGAAAAGAAATGTTAAACAGTTTTGGTGTTGAAATACAACGAGGAATTGTTGCGCAAACTCCTGCTGAAGCTATAGCTGCAGCTAAAAAATTAACAGAAGATACTGGTACTGGATGGCACGTTATAAAAGCACAAATTCATGCGGGTGGTCGTGGAAAAGGTGGTGGTGTTAAACTAGCTAAAAACTTAGATGAGGTTTCTCAAATTGCAGGTGAAATAATTGGAATGCATTTAGTAACACCTCAAACAAGTGCTGAAGGTAAACTAGTCAGTCAAGTGTTAGTTACTGAAGATGTTTATTATCCGGGTGAATCTGAGCCAAGTGAATTTTATATAAGTGTTCTTATGAATAGAGCTACAGGTAGAAATATGATTATGTATTCTACTGAAGGAGGTATGGATATTGAAGCTGTTGCCGAAAACACACCACATCTTATTTTTAACGAAGAAATTGATCCTACCATGGGATTACTTCCTTTTCAAGCAAGAAAAATAGCTTTCAATTTAGGTCTAAGTGGAAAGGCTTTTAAAGAAATGACAAAATTTGTATCTGCTCTTTATAAGGCTTATGTAGCATCTGATTCTTCTTTATTTGAAATTAATCCTGTTTTAAAAACAAGTGACGATCGTGTTATTGCTGTAGATGCTAAAGTAACTATAGACGATAATGCACTGTTTCGCCATAAAGACTATGAAGCTTTAAGAGATATAAGAGAAGAGAATCCTGTTGAGGTAGAGGCGAAAGCTGTTGGATTAAGTTATGTAGACTTAGATGGTAATGTTGGATGTATGGTAAATGGAGCTGGATTGGCAATGGCTACTATGGATTTAATTAAGCAAGCTGGTGGAGAACCTGCTAACTTTCTAGATGTTGGGGGTACCGCTGATGCAGAACGTGTAGAAATTGCATTTAATTTGATTTTAAAAGATCCAAGTGTAAAAGCAATATTAGTAAATATCTTTGGAGGCATCGTTCGTTGTGATCGAGTAGCACAGGGAATTATAGATGCCTATAAGAGTATAGGGACTATTAATATACCAATCATTGTTCGTTTAGAAGGAACAAATGCAGATATCGCTAAAAAATTAATTGATGAAAGTGGATTAGATGTACACAGTGTTATTGAATTTCAAGAAGCTGCAGATAAAGTTCAAGAATTATTAGCATAGTTTACTAATTTGCATAACAGCTGATAAATCTTTAATTATGAAACTAACTAAAACAAAGATGAAATCAAGCGTAGAATTATAAAATTTAATGAATCAAAAGTGATAAAGAAAACGATTGAGATTTCATAATTGAAATTTAATTGATACATAGCCACGTATTACTAAATCGGTACGTGGTTTTTTTATGCAAATTAGTTTTCTCTTTGCTTTTCTGAAATATTTAGGGAAGCTCCTAAGGAATTTTTTAAGTCTGTTAATTCCTTTTCTGTTAAATCGCGCCATTCTCCAATTTCTAGATTTTCCAAATGGATATTCATTATTCTTAAGCGTTTTAAGCTAACTACCTCATATCCCAAATGTTCACACATTCGACGTATTTGTCGGTTTAAACCTTGAATTAAAGTAATTTTAAATACATAACGCCCTACTTTTTCGACCACACATTTTTTAGTAACGGTATCTAAAATTGGAACTCCAGTAGCCATTCTTTTTAAAAACTCATCTGTAATTCTGCGATCAACTTTAACGATGTATTCTTTTTCATGTTCATTTCCTGCTCTTAAAATTTTATTCACGATATCACCATCATTGGTCATTAACAATAACCCTTCACTGGGTTTATCTAATCTCCCAATATGGAAAATACGTTCTTTATGCTTAATGAAGTCAACAACATTTCCTTCAATTCTTTTATCTGTAGTACAAGTGATTCCAACGGGTTTATTTAATGCGATATAGACAAGTTCCTCGTTTTTTATAATAGGTTGATTATTAATTTTAATGGTATCGGTAGGCATAGCACGATCTCCTAGCTTAGCAATTTTATCATTTACGGAAACAAGTCCTTGTTCTATATGCTTATCTGCTTGACGTCTAGAGCAAAAACCACTATCACTAATTGCCTTATTTAATCTTTTAGAATCTGGATGATGAGCCATGGTTTATTTTTTTAATACTTCTAATTCTTTTTGGAAACGTTTAATTGCGTCTCTCATTTTTGCAGCAGCCATAAAATCTAATTCTTTTGCGGCTTTTTCCATAGCCTTCCTAGTAGCTCTAATTTTATTTTCAAGTTGAGGTTTTGTTAAATATTCATTTTCAGATTCTGCAGCCAAGTTGTCAAAATGATCAAAGGTATAAGCGTCTTTCTTTGATTTTGTCAATGCATTTTCTAATGATTTTTTAATGGCTGTAGGTGTAATATTATGTTCGGTATTATAAGCCATTTGTTTTTTACGACGATAATCCGTTGCATCCATAGTAGCTTGCATACTTTTTGTGATCTTATCAGCATATAAAATAGCTTTTCCATTTAAATTACGTGCTGCCCTTCCTACCGTTTGTGTTAATGATCTTGCTGAACGTAAAAACCCTTCTTTATCAGCATCTAATATAGCGACTAAGGATACTTCGGGTAAATCTAACCCTTCTCTTAATAAATTAACACCAACCAACACATCAAATATGCCCAAACGCAAGTCTTGCATTATTTCAACACGTTCTAGGGTGTCTACATCACTATGTATATACCTGCATCGTATATCAATTCTTGACATATACTTGGTAAGTTCTTCCGCCATTCTTTTGGTAAGTGTTGTAACTAAAACTCGTTCATCTTTTTCAACTCTTAATTGAATTTCTTCTAATAAATCATCTATCTGGTTCAAGCTTGGACGTACTTCAATTGGTGGGTCTAATAGACCTGTTGGACGTATTATTTGTTCTACATAAACACCTCCGCTTTTCTCTAATTCATAATCTGCTGGGGTCGCACTTATATAGATCACTTGATTTTGCATGCTTACATACTCATCGAACTTTAAAGGGCGATTGTCCATTGCAGCTGGCAATCTAAAACCATATTCAACCAAGTTTTCTTTTCTAGATCGATCTCCGCCATACATAGCAGATACTTGTGGAATGGACACATGACTTTCATCGACAATCATTAAATAATCGTCTGGGAAAAAATCGATGAGACAGAATGGTCTAGTGCCTGGTAATCGTTTGTCAAGATACCTCGAATAATTTTCTATACCACTACAATAGCCTAATTCTCGAATCATTTCCAAATCAAAATTGGTGCGTTCTTCTAATCTTTTTGCCTCTAGATGTTTACCGATTTCTCTAAAATAAGCAAGTTGTTTTGTTAAGTCATCTTGAATATCAATGATAGCTTCTTGCAATATATCTGGAGATGTTACAAACATATTAGCAGGATAGATATTTAGGGATTCATATTTTTCAATGACCTCATTGGTTTGAGCATCAAACACTTCAA
>CAJXVL010000073.1 GCA_913061205.1 uncultured Flavobacteriaceae bacterium
CTGTAAGCTTTTTCTCCTTCAAATTGTGCTTTTTTTATTCTTTTGGCTTTTTCCGCTAAACGTGCCTTTTCTCTTTCTTTTACGTACTTAATTAGTCCCATTTTTTATTATTTTTTAATTTTTGTAAAGCTACTGTTGCTCTTTTGTTTAAAGTATGATAACGATCAGTTGCTTACTAAAAACTACATCTTCATGTTAGTTTTTAGATTATTAATTATACTGTAAATGTAATTTTGTAAATTAGTTTAAAACACGACATCCAATGTCCTAAATAAAAAAGCCACTCTAGATTAATAGAGTGGCTTTGATTTATTAGGTTTATCAGGTTGAAACTATATTAAGCTACCAATTCTTCAACTAATTTTGATTCCTCATTCGTTAATTGAGTTCCTTTTAGAAAGATTAATAGTGCTGTTAGTTTAACAGCACTTTCTGTGGGTAATAACTCAGCATTAAAATCTATCTGAGCAAATAATCTCTTGACATCCTTAATTACTTTTAATTTTAGGTGATTTTTTTTAGGATTCGTCATGGCGATTTTCTCAATAAGAGCTAACTTTAATTCAATCATTTTTTTTTGTAAAAGTATTTTAAGAAATATTTATATTGTACGACATGCGATGTCATATAAATTAATATGACTAATTTTACTTCATCAACCGAAACTTTAGCTTATGAAGAAATATTCATCAATTGGAGAATTATTAATCGATTATAGAACTCTAAATAATATCTCACAGATTGAACTTGCTTCAAAATTTGATCTAGATGTTCGCACTATACAGCGTTGGGAAAAAAACATCACCTTATTAAAAGCAGATAAGGAAGAGGAAATGGTAGATGTCACTTTTATTCCTTATCAAGTAATACGAAATTTAAACGCACCCGTATCCATTCCTACTTTTTACGATTTTAATAAAAGAAAGTATTCCTTGTCTGCAATTGCTCAGGAAATACCCAATCCAAATTGGATAAAATCTAAAATGAACAACACAACAGAAAGATTAAGAACCATCTCACACAATTCAGATATAGATGATATTATACGATGCTCCTTAGTTCAAAAGCACATATCGAAACCCATACGCAAAGAATTAATTTTAAAGGCAGTAGCCTTACTTCCAGAATTAAATTCAATACTCTTTGATAATTCTGGCTATTATGCGGGACACAGTGTATTTCTACCGATAAGCCAAATCAGTTATAATAAGGTTAAAAATAAATCTATAAAGGAGGAAGACTTGTCTGTATTGGATTTAATAGATTATAAGAAAGAAGCAAATCCTATTTTTTATGCTTATGATATAAGCGCAGATTGTAACGAAAACCTTTATTATATTGCAGGAGGAGTCATGAAATTTTTCAGCAAACTTGAAAATAAAAAATATTTATATGCCAGCTATGCCTCAAGAAATGATACTTATGAACTTAATGAGCAACTTGGGATATCAATTGTTTTGGAAGATAAAACCAAACAAAAAGAGTTAAAAAGCAATGCCCTCTCAAGGCTGTATGAGGGGCATTTTGAAACGTTTTTTAACAATTAATTCAACTTAGGATCACCGAAGTATTATGATGTGTTTTTATGTAACAAGTAGCAACTAAAAGCTTATTAAGATTAGGCCCAAAACAAATATACCTCCCTAAGAAATTATTTATTGTTTGTATTTATGGTACTCAGTAAGTTTTTTAAATACATGTTGTCTGTTAGCTAGAAAAAATAAATTATTTTATTTAGTCTGCCTCTGCAATCCATTACCAAATAATGTTTTGAGTGTTCAATACCTTCACAGTTAACGAGAATAATAATGGTAAGATAAAAGAGGTTACTACTGCGAATCCCAATAAATTAATTGTACCGATGTCTTTAATTAAATTTTTCATTTTGTTTGTTTTATGTTGTTAATCATACTACAAATGTAAATCGGTACAGTAGTTTAGAACACGACATCTAATGTCCTAAATAAAAAAGCCACTCTAAATGGTAGGTGCTAATAAAAACCCATTGAATAACTGGAGTAATTATGTGTTTTTTAATATTGGGTAACGGTTTGGGTATGAAGCTTAGCGAATTTCAAGCCACTAAAATGCCATATAGCAATGACCTTTGGTTACTGTTTCTACTATTTTTTATATACATTGTTAGGTATCTCGCTATTTCCCCCTTGTATTGAAGCCCTAATTTGATAGGTGCTAATAGCTCCATTAAAACGCGTATTAACTATCACCATTGTTGCATGTCGTTATCTTTGTTTTATAAAAGTGCTTCACCACTTAGTTATCTTTAACTGGTGAAGCACTTATAATTAATCTATTAATTCAAAGTCTCCAGGCTTCCATGTTTTATCAAACCAAGCTTGCTCAGGACCATAAAGACGAAGTAAAATATTCCAACTTTTCCCCGGCATGGTTTGAATCCAATTACCTTCATGGCCTTTAGGAGCTATTGGTCCAAACCACATTGTATATGAGCCATCCTTATTAGGTTTTACTGATGGATTTTCACTATCAAGTCCAGCAAATTTTTGATCCGTTTCTAACATTGATCTTGTAATCCCATCATACACCATAAAAGACCAGAAATTTTTAGCTGGAACTGGTCCGGGCAATGTTATTTTGTAATTTTTTCCTCCATCTAAAAAATTACCTTCAGAGTCTTGAGCTGTAAGTTCATAAGCTGAACCAGTACCTACTTTTGGTTTTGCCATTGCAGGTGTAATTCCTGTTGCATAATAATGAAACATTGTACGGTCATCGAGAACTCTCGCCCCATTGTTTAAAAACTCACTGCTGCCTCCTGCAAAAGGGGAATACCATTGTCTATCCGAATAAAAATAAGTATTTTCATTACGTGGTCTAAAAACGATAGCTCTTGCAGTTGCATTTCCAATTGCAACGGCTTCGGTTAGAATTTTTTTCATTCTATCGTCTGGATTAAATTCTTGCCCTTTTTTGATTCCAATAGAGGCGAAAAGGCCTAAAATTTCAGGGTTGAAAGCATCGAATGGCTCTTCTTGAATTACTTGATTTAGCTCATTATAAAAAGAGTAATTATTAGAATGTATTGTATTGAATTTGATTCCTGATAAGTTAACAAATTTTTGTTCAGGTGGGTTATTGACTTCAGAATATGGGTAAATGCGCATCTCATCTTTTACTGCTTTTACCGCAGCAGGCTTATCACCATCCTTTACAAAAGCACGCATTAATAACCAATTGCTATAGGTTTTTGAATGTGTAATAAAGTAACCGCTCTCAGGTAGTTCTCCTTTATATCCTGGAGGTACTAAAAGATACTTTCCTCCATTACCCTTGTCAGGACCTGTTAATCCTATATCAGTTACAAATCGAAAATAGGCGTCATCTAAAGGCCCTAAAACATTTGCTGGAGCCTCTAATACTACAGGACCATTGCTAAGATCAAAAACGGCTAGGACATATATTGTTGTAGAGTTCGCACTTAAAAGTAGCGAACGTGCATCCATTAAATCTTCAAAAATTCCAATATCATGCGGCTCAACTCCAACAGATCTTAAACCTTCTCTCATTGCATAAATTGATGCAGCAGGAATTCCTTTTTGAAAAGCATCAACACCTCTATATAAGTCTAAATTATCATATACTTTTTTTGTAGTTGCTTCATCAGGCATGCCATCAAAAAAATTCAATGTACCTAAATGTTCTGTTTCTACTATATCTGGAGTTTTAATCGCATCTGGAATATCCGCTTTATATTTTGGGTCATTTTGCGCAAATGACAGTACTGGGAGCAACATTATAAGAGATAACGTCTTTAATAGTTTTCTTTTAATATTCATTTGTTTTTTGTTTTAGTTAATCAATTATATTTTTTATTCTCTCTCATTCATACTAATTACATATAACTTTTTATATCATTAGTTTTATACATATTTATAGGTAAATATCCGAGAACGATTGGTTTTGTTTGTTAATCATACTAGAAATGTATCTCGATAAAGTGGTTTAGCGTATGACATTTAATGTTCTTGATTTTTAAATGCAAATTTATAAGGGGTATCTGTTCTAAATTAGGATAGTTATCAGTTTCCTATTTGTCATAAAACAAAGATAATAAAAACTATTAAGTACTATTAGGTGTATTGTATTACACTTAATTTTGATTATTAATTATACTGTAAATGTAGTTTTGTAAATTAGTTTAAAACACGATAGCTAATGTCCTAAATAAAAAAGCCACCCTACTTGATGTTGAACTGAGCTATTATGAAAAGAAATAACACTTTTTAAGGCAAAATCTCAATATTTTATTTTTAGCCTTTTTATACGTTTTCGACGTATTTTAGCTCTTTTTCGATGATTTTCGATGATTTTCGATGATTTTTTATCATTTTTAGGTCTTTTTCGAAAATTTACTATTTGATGGGATGAGTGAGTTGAATTTTAATGTATATCGACATTTTAGAAAATTTTGGCAGCCATAAAATTTTCCATGTCTACTATTTTTGATAGTTAGGCTTTTTACACACCTTACCTAAATTTTAAGTTTGTCTTATTTCTTTTGTATTTTTTATTTTTCAAAACTATGCTTTATGGAAAGTTGATTTTTTTAAAACTGCCAACCAAAATTTACACCAAATTTTCCAGTAAAATCTCGTTGATTAGGGTCGTCTGTAAAACCTAGGTTGCGACCTAACCCGCCATTTATATCAATTAGGAATCCAGAATTACTTATCCATTTCCAACCTATACCTACGCCTAAGGCTGTTTCGAAATAGGTTTCGGTATTTGTGTTTATAGCATCTCCGAAGAAGAAATTGGTTTCATTTTCATAGGTGTAGAACTTTAAAAAACCTTCTCCATAGAAACCTTTAGCGCCATAATCTTCTTTCGAAAAAAAGTACTGGCGATAATAAGGCGAGAACGAAAATTTTTCTAAGATTTGCGACCCATTTTCATCATCAAAATTAATATTTAGATCTGCACCAATACCACTGTATTTATTTAGTATGTACTCATACCTTGGATTAAATGCAGGGAAGACAAGTCCAGCAATTACATCCAGACTAAGACTATGTCGTTTTTTTTTTGATAATTCAGTCATGCTTTTTTGACTTTCCGTCTCATTAGCATCAGTCTTGTTTTGAGCTTTAGCGATAACGCTTATGATTAATAAAATTAGAAATAATTGCTTTTTCATAAAGTTAAGTTTCATTTTAGATCCCATATTTTAAAGAGGTTGCTTTTTTAGTGCAGTTATTTTTTTTTTAAAGATACATCCAAAATATTTCTTTTTTTTAAATTATAAAAATGCTGCTGCCTTATTACCTCATTAATTTTAGTGGTATGCCTTAACCGTTCCGCTGTTGCAAATCCTGCTGATGTTAAATTTTGACTTGATAAAATTACTTGTGCTAACATGTTTATTATAGTTTCGTTCTGAACAATCATAATCTCTTTATAAACTTCACGATTAGCCATCATCTTAGTCAATCCAATTTCGTCTAATTTTACTTGATACTCCTTTTCTAATTTTATAGCATATTCTTTATCTTTTTTTTCTTTTGCTATAGCTTCTTTTTCTTCTTTAAATTTAAATAATCCCATAATTTATTTTTTTTAAGTTGTTAATTATTAAACAAATACATATCGGTAAAGAAGTTTATAATTTAACATGCAATGTCCTTGGTTTTAGAGGGTGTAAAAGTATCATCTGTTTACTATTTTATACATGATATTAATCATACCTATAAAAATACTTTTCAATATGCAAGTAATTTTATGGATCAATAAATTGGAATTTACTTGATGATGAACTGAGCTATTACATAAAAAACAACCTTCTTTAAGGCGAAATCTCAATATTTTATCTTTAGTCGTTTTTACACTTTTTATGCATTTTTATACGTTTTTGACGTATTTTAGCTCATTTTCGATGATTTTTGGCCCTTTTTAGGATTTTTTAAGTAAATCTACTTTGTGTAGGATTGCGTTTTTCGCTGTGCTGAACTCAATGGATTTGAATTAATAATAAAATGTCTTTTTACTGCGAACCCATTTTAAAAAATAGAAAATAAACTTTGGTACAATCATTGTATTTATAGTAGCATGAAAATAATTAAACTATTAATAGGCTTGGCTTTAGGTATTGGAGTTCTAAGTTGTGAGGTTGAAGATACTTGTTATGACTGCGATACTATTGTAATCAACGACAATGATGAGCTTGACTGCAAAGTGATCGCCTGTGATTAAATGATAACATTAGCATGAAGATTAAACTACTATTTATGTTTTTAATATGCATCCACCTTAGTTGTGAAAATGTCTGTGATGAAACAGTCTATGGAACTAACGCAGATGGAAGTACCTATGAGGAATGTATTGTCTATAATGATTGATTAAAAATGTAGTATTGGGATTAAAAAAACCATTGCTTTTCCGGGTGTTGTTCTATAATTTCCTTTTTATACAGATTTCCAAAACTGCCATTGCTTTTATTCATGGTTGTATACTTATTTATTTTCTTGTTTTAATTTTTATAAATCCTTTTAGTTTCCAATTATCTATACCTCTAAATAAGTCTTAAATAAACAAGCGATAAGAATTAGTTAAATTTCATAAAAACACTAAAAAAGAACAAAAAAGGGCTAAAAAGATCAAAAAAACTCAAATATCATCAAAATATGCTTAAAAAAAGACTGTTTTAGATAGTTGAGCTTTTGTGTTTGTAAGAGGTTTTTTTCTGATAGATCCGTTTTTTTTCTGTTGATTTAACCCATCAAAGCCTCTTCAGTACGTTAGCGATACTTGTATTATCTTTAAAAATTACAATGAAAAAAAGGCCAATCATCATTCTGTCATTAATAACTGTTTTATTAATGATTCCTTTAATAGCAATGCAGTTTACAAATCAAGTGAATTGGTCTGTCGGAGACTTCATCGTTATGGCTATGCTATTATATGGAACAGGTGTACTATGCGAATTTGCTATTAGAAGAATAACAACCATTAGCTATCGGTATCTCACCATTGTACTTATTCTTTTATGCTGCTTAGTTATTTGGGCTGAACTGTCGGTAGGGCTATTCAGCACCTTGTTTGAGCTGGCCAAATGAGAAGCAGGCAAATAACTAAAATAGTAAATAAACACGGAATTAAATTTATTAATGCAAAGGCTTGGCCTTTTGTAATTCGATAGAAACTTAATGATAATAATAAAACCTCAACAAATTTATAAGTATTAGTTGAGGTTTTATTTTTGAATCCTTGTGCGATAATTATCGCATAAGGATTAATAGCTATTGCATAAACGATAGCCGCTTAGCTCCAGTATTTATTCTATAGTTTTTAATCTATCATAGATATTAATTCTCTTTATTTTACCGTCTACAAATTGGATATCATGTACTTGGTGCTGAACTGTTTCATTACCTTCTTCGTCGGTATCGGTAAGGTCATTACCTGTAGTTAGCCATTGAGTCATAACCCCTTCTTCATTATTGCTGTTATTGGTGATCATCCATTGTACTTTCCATTTTGGATTCGATGTTTTGAACCAAGTTTTTAATAATTCAGTTTGCGCATCGGGTCCTTTAAGTACTTTTCCATCAGGAAGGTATGCTTCCCAGTCGGTAGTGTTTATTGCAGTAATTTTTTCTAAATCCATGTCATTGTGCGCCTGAATGTAAGCTAACCAAACCTTTTCAGTATTTAAATCACCACCAATTATAGGATTTATTGTTCCATTATCCATAAATGCTGATCCAATAACTGCCGGTTCATTGTTTGTTTTTAGAGCTCCATTTTTAGACGCTTCAATCATAGCAGCATGTCCTTCATCATCAGATTTCTTTTTGTCATCACAGGCTACAAATAATGTAGCTACCAGTAAAAGTGTAAATAGTTTTTTCATTTTGTTTTTTAATTTTAATGTTTGTTTAAAGTAAAATTACATAATTAAATCTAAATATATATAGTTTAAATATTTTATGTTAAAGATATTTCAAAACCCGTTCTAAAGCCATTCCCCTAGATCCTTTTATAAGGACATATTGATTCGTTATCATTGTTTTAACAAGGGATTTTTTTAATTCTTCAAAGGTTTTAAATTTATAAATATTCGAAAAACTGACGGTTGTTTTATTGAAATTTTCACCCACGAGATAACAAGTTCCTTTGTAATTATTTTCTAAATAAGAAACGATGTTTTGATGTTCTTTTTCAGCATCAGGACCCAACTCAAACATGTCGCCAAGAAAGACCGTTTTTTGATTCCCCTGAGATTGTATGAAGTTTTCTAATGCTGCCATCATACTTGATGGATTTGCATTGTAGGCGTCTAAAATAATGCTATTAGTTCCTTTTTCTATTAATTGAGAACGGTTGTTAGCGGGGATGAAATGTTCAATCGCTGCTTTTATATTTTGGGCAGTTACATTAAAAAATTCACCAATAGCAATTGAAGCTGCAATGTTAGTATAATTATAGTGCCCAATTAAATGACTTTGTATAGTTGTATTTTGATAACTAAGTAAAACTTCGTTGGAGGCATCTAGTAATTTTATGTTACAATCTTGACCTTCACCTCCAAAAGTATACCTGTTGATTCCTTCGGAATGATTCCGTTGTTTTTTATCATTAAAATTGATAAAAACAGTATTTTTTTTGCTTTTTAAATACCGATACATCTCAGTTTTTGCCTCAATAACACCTTCAAGGCTTCCAAAGCCCTCTAAATGTGCTTTTCCGAAGTTTGTAATGTATCCATAATCTGGTTTGGCAATTTCACATAATAATTCTATTTCCTTATGATGATTGGCGCCCATTTCTACAATTCCTATTTCAGTATTTGAATTCATTGCTAAAAGCGTAAGAGGTACTCCTATATGATTATTGAGGTTTCCTTTGGTGGCAACGGTCTTATACTTTTTAGATAACACAGCGTTGATTAACTCTTTTGTAGTTGTTTTTCCATTACTACCTGTAAGAGCAATAATTGGTATTTTTAAGTAATCTCTATGAAATGTTGCAAGTTCTTGTAGGGTTTCTAAAACATTATGAACCAAAATGGAATGATCGTTTAGAAACTCTTTTTCATCTATGATTACTTTATATGCTCCTTTTTTAAGAGCATTATTCGCAAATGTGTTTCCATTAAAATTGGCTCCTTTTAAAGCAAAAAAAAGGCAATTATTGTTAATGGATCTAGTATCAGTACAAATTCCAGAGGACTTTATAAAATGTTTGTGAAGCGCTTCTATAATCATAAAAATAAAGGTACAAAAAAACCTCTTCAGTAATTGAAGAGGTTTTGATATAATTGTAAATTTTATTAATTTCTTGGTCTTTTTCCTTGTTTAGATTTTGAACCTACACGAGACATCGCACATCTAAAACCAATATAGTCTGTAGCCATATCTTCAGGGAAATAACGTCTTTGTGCTGGATCTAACCAATAATCTCTATCTCGCCAAGAACCTCCTTTAATAACACGTACTTTATCATTAATTAATGATGTTCTAGTAGATGATTTATCGTATTGACGATCTATACCTGTGCTATCCGCCTTCACAAAATGCTTAGGTGAGTTATACATCGTATTAGAGCCATTTCCTTCTTCTTCATCATCACTAAATGATTGATAATATCGACTTGATTTTTTATCACCATCACGAAAGTTTATTTGATCACTCTTAGAAAAATTAGTTCTTAAATAAGTTTCATTTTCATCGATAGGCACTTGATATATTTCTCCGGGTAAATTTCTAGCAATTAACTTTCCGTTACTCAATGTATCGTAAACGATAGAATCTGCAGTTACAATTTTTACTTTTCCATCTTTACCTATAAAATCTTTGGTGTATACATTTCCTCGAAAATAATTAAAATCACTAAATTCATCATCAACAATAGGTCTGTAGACATCTGCAACCCATTCGGCTACGTTTCCAGCCATATCGTACAAGCCATGGTCATTGGGTGGATAAGATTTTACTTCAGCTGTTATGTCTGCACCATCATCACTCCATCCTGCAATACCTCCGTAATCACCATCTCCTTGTTTAAAGTTGGCCAATTGATCGCCTTGAGATTTTCTGTTTCCAGAGCGAGTGTATTGACCTTCCCAAGGGTATTTTTTTCTTCCTCTATAAACGTTATAGTTTCGCAATCCAACTAAACCAAGTGCTGCATATTCCCATTCTGCTTCCGTAGGAAGTCTGTATCCTGGCAATAAAATACCATCTTTACGTTGAACGTATATATCAGAACTATCTTTATTTCTCTTCATTCTAGCTTGAGTAGATCTTCCTTGCTTGGTGATAGAATCATTACCCCCATAGGTTTGTGAAGGGGAACTTAAATAAGTTTGAGTACTAAAAGTTTTACCAGGCTCAACACCATATCGAGCATCTCTAGTGGTAAATCCTTCTTCTTCTAAAATTAATTCATTTACACGATCTGTTCTCCAGTTACTGAACTCTACTGCTTGAATCCAACTTACTCCTACTACAGGATAATCAGAAAAGGCTGGATGACGTAAGTAATTATTAGTCATTACTTCGTTGTAACCAAGTCTGTTTCGCCAAACCAATGTATCTGGAACAGCTCCACTGTAAATGTTTTTATAATTTTCATCGCTAGGAGGGAACAGCTTTTTTAACCAATGTAAGTATTCAGAATACATTAAATTGGTCACTTCTGTCTCGTCCATATAGAATGACTGAACGTGTTGTTTATTAGGACTGTTGTTCCAGTCATGCATTGGGTCATCTTGAACCCTACCCATCGTAAATGTTCCACCTTCAATAAAAACAAGTCCTGGACCTGTTTTTTGTTCTTTTGCTTCTGGATTGTATTGAAAGCCTCCTTCTTTGGCATTGACTTTCCATCCGGTTGCTCTAGAGCTATCGTTGTAGTTTCTGGATTTATTACAACTTACTAAAAGAGTAGTCGTAATTAGTAAAATAAATAGCTTTAAAGCTAGGTTGTTTTTAAAGTTCATAGTTTTCAGATATGAAAAAATTGGGTTCGCAATATAGTAATTAACGCTGTCTCTTATACACATCTCCGAGCCCACGAGACGTAGAGGAATCTCG
>CAJXVL010000074.1 GCA_913061205.1 uncultured Flavobacteriaceae bacterium
ATCTACACGTAAGGAGTCGTCGGCAGCGTCAGATGTGTATAAGAGACAGTACCTACTCCTTAAAGATTTGTTATTTTTTTAGCATTAAATTCTTTCTTTTTGTAATTTCTATTACTTTTGCTTAAAATATTATTTTTTAAAAAATATTCCTATGAAAAATGCTTATTATTTTATATTAATTATTGCTTTTGGAACCATAGTATCTTGTAGTAGGTCTGAAGAGAATGTACCCTTGTATCCTCCAACTGCAGTAATTGTTGTAGACGAACTAGTAAGAGAGGCTTCACTTATAAATCAAGAGATACCTTTTAAAATAATTAACGAAGCAGGTGTTGATCTGTCTTTAGAAGCTACTTTTTATGTGGATGGTACAGCAATTAATGGAAATATATTTTCTTCTGAAACTATTGGAGAGTTCGAAGTTTATGGAGTTTACATTGAAAATGGGGTAATTATAACTACGAATACGGAAATTTTTAAGGTAATTATACCAAAAAGAAAAGTTGTAATTGAAGATTATACAGGTACTTGGTGTGGTTTTTGTCCAATAATAACAGCTGCTATAGAGGAAGTTCATGCTGCAACTGAAGATATTGCTGTTATTACTATTCATAAAACTGGTAGTGGTGATCCAGACCTTTTAAATTTTCCTCAAGTTGATGAGCTTAGAGATGCATTTGGAGTAACGGGTTATCCTACAGGGAAAATAAACAGAACAACTAACTGGCTTTCTCCTTATAGCGCAGAAGATGTATTGGTAATGGCAGGTGCTGATACAAATTTAGCTATTGCTATAATTTCAGAATTATCTGAAGATAATGGACTGATTGTTGAAGTTGAGGTCGTTTACAAAGATGGTTCTATGTCTGGTGATAAGTTGGTAGTTTACCTTTTAGAGAGTGGTGTGATACAAGACCAAATTAATTATTTTAATAATGATCAAACAAGTATATACTATCAGTTAGGAAATCCAATACCAGATTTTGTGCATAATGATGGATTAAGAAATTCTCTAACAAATTTAACAGGTGATGAGATTTCAGGAGTTGAAGCATTAAAAACTTATACAAGAACTTTTAGTTTATCGGTTCCAGAAAATTATAATAGTGAAAATTTAAGTATTGTTGCTATGGTTGTAAGTGCTGATAATTCTGCTCGCAACGCACAATTTGCTGAAGTTGGTGAGAATAAACCATTTGAATAATATGGTAGCAATATAAAAATTAATAAAAAAAGCCTAAGCTATCTGCTTAGGCTTTTTTTATTTTAGAAATTTATGACTTATCCTAAAAATGGATATTTGTAGTCAGTTGCAGGTACAAATGTTTCTTTAATGGTTCTTGGAGAAACCCATCTTAACAAATTTAAGATTGAACCAGCCTTATCATTTGTTCCAGAACCTCTAGCACCACCGAAGGGTTGTTGTCCAACAACAGCACCAGTTGGTTTGTCATTAATATAGAAGTTACCTGCTGCATTTTCTAAGGCTTTAGTAGCGTATTCTGCGGCATATCTATCTACTGATAAAATAGCCCCTGTAAGCGCATATTCTGAAGTGCTATCTACCAGCTCTAGTGTTTCTTCCCACTTCTCAGTATCATAAACGAAAATAGTCATTACTGGACCGAACACTTCCTCAACCATAGTTTTAAACTTAGGATTTGTAGTTACAATAATAGTAGGTTCAATAAAATAGCCTACTGATTTGTCATAATTTCCTCCAGCAATAATCTCAGCATCATTCGCTTTTTTTGCATCATCAATATACGTAGAGATGCGATCAAATGCCTTTTCAGAAATTACAGCATTGATGTAGTTTGAAGTGTCCTCAGGAGAACCCATTTTGAAATCTTTAGTGTCAGCAACAATTTGTTTTTTTACAGTTGCCCATAAATTTAAGGGTACGTATGCGCGTGAGGCTGCTGAACATTTTTGTCCTTGGAATTCAAAGCCACCTCTCGTAATAGCTGTTGCTACTTCAGCAGCTACTGCTGATTTGTGAGCGATTATAAAATCTTTCCCTCCTGTTTCACCAACTATTCTTGGGTAGGACTTATACTTTTCAATATTATTTCCTATTTCTTTCCAAAGCTTTCGAAAGACATCAGTACTTCCTGTAAAATGTAATCCTGCGAAATTTTTATCTTGAAAAACAACTTTCGAAATCTCTCTACCACTCACTGTTACCATATTAATTACTCCGTCAGGTAATCCTGCTGCTTGAAATAATTCCATGATTACTTGTGCAGAATAGATTTGTGTTTCTGCCGGTTTCCAAACCACCACATTACCCAGCATAGCAGGAGCTGCGCAAAGGTTAGCACAGATAGAGGTGAAATTAAAAGGGGTAAGCGCAAATATAAAACCTTCCAGTGGTCTGTGTTCTAAACGATTCCACATTCCTGGTAATGATTCTGGTTGTTCCTTGTACAACTGACTCATGTACTTCACGTTGAATCTAAAGAAATCAATTAGCTCACAAGCAGCATCAATTTCAGCTTGCATTACATTTTTACTTTGTGCAATCATTGTAGCTGCATTCAGTTTTGCTCGGAATGGCCCTGCCAGTAAATCAGCAGCCTTTAAAAATATAGAAGCTCTATGTTCCCAGCTCATGTTTGCCCATTTTTTACGAGCAGCCATAGCCGCATTAATAGCGTCGCGTACTTCTTGTTCTCCTCCATAATTGGAGTTTCCTATTACGTGTGAATGCTCATGCGGTGGTGACAGGTTTCTTTTGTCATTAGTAAAAACTTGTTTATCACCAATATACATAGGAATGTCAACGGTAGCATTGTACATTCTTTTGTATTCTGCTAATAGTTCAGTGCGCTCAGGACTTCCTGGCGCATATGCTTTTACTGGTTCGTTTACCGCAATGGGTACTTCAAAAAATCCTTTTCCCATGATATTTTTTTTATAAATTTAGTTTCACAAAGGTACTAATTTCAAAAATGAAACGGAATAGACCAAAAGGAATCTTTTTTCTATTTTCCGCTTTAATTAATGATGTCAATTATTAATATGCAGGATTAACTTTACATCTAATAAAAATTAAGATTTTGTCCTATCTTAGTTAAAATAGCGATGAGTCTCCTAGTCGAAGTTCCGTTCTATCATTTTTTTAGGATATAAATAATACAAGCTTATTATTTTCGAAAGATGAAATAGCAGGAGGAAATTGGATTGGAGCAAGTGATAAAAAACGATTGATATACTTGTTGAATAATGGTTTTAAAGCCTGTATTTAAAATAGAACTATCGTCTAAGTAGGAGAATAGAAACTGAATTATTGCTCAAATAAAGGTTTTTAAACCCATTTATTAAATGTACTATTTTAGTTTTCTTATTAAAATTGATGGATTAAGGCGTTTAAATCGTTTTGTTGAAAAGCAAAGATTTTTTTTTAAAATCGAGTTTTATTTTTGAAAAATCTCCGTTTTTTATACGTTCAACTCCTTCTTCGGTAATATCAAAACTAATTTGAGTTACATACTTAAAAGATTTACCTGCTAAATCAGATTTTATTTCTTGAGTATCAGATACTAATATAAATTCATCTTTATCACCTATTAAAGTAAGCTTTGCGCCATTAAATGTCTTAATAATTACATTGCTTAGTATAAAAGTTTCTAAAAACAAATAACCAGATAATTCCTGTATTCCAACATTTAATTGACCGTCTTTAGAAGCACCAATTTTATCTCCTTCTAATTCTTCTGAACTATTCTCATCGGCAGCCTTGTTTTCTAAATAATCTTTTGCCTTTTGTTTTCCTAAGGAAGCTAGTGCAGTACTAATGTTTTTTAAAAAACTCATTGTATAAATTATTTTTTAAAATAAATTTTTATTGTTTTTTACAAAATCTTCAATAGTTTTAAATAAATCTAAAATATCATTTTCAGTATTGGATGGGTTAATCGTAACTAACCTCACAAATGTAACCCCTTTTATTATCCCAAAACCAATAACCAATTCCGCATATTCATATAATAAGGTACAAAGTTTGTCTGCAGGGATATTTTTATAATTAAAACATACGGAAATTGAATCATCGTAACTATAAAATGTATAATCTGAATGATCTTTTACGTAATTTATAGCAACATCAGCAAGCATAAATTGATTGTCGACAATAGTTTCTAATCCTTTAGTTCCAATAGATTTCCAAAGTGTCCAAAATTTCAAAGCATTATTTCTTCTTCCACATTGCAATGATGTTTTTCCTAGATTAAAATCATCGCCATCGGTTTGATATAAATAATCAGCTTCCACGGAAAGTGAATCGTATAAATACTTTTTATCGTTAGTCACTAGAATAGAGCAAGTTAAAGGAGTGCCTATCATTTTGTGAGCATTAAAGACAAATGAATCTGCAAGTTCTAATCCCTTTACTAAATGCTTGTATTTTTTACTGAAAATTACGCTGCCACAATAAGCACCATCGACATGTAACCAAATATTATACTTTTTAGCAATGGATGCAATTTCTTCAATTGGATCAAAGGCTCCGTATACAGTAGTACCTGCAGTCGCATTTATGAAAAATGGCTTTCTGTTGTTTTTGATATCTTCTTGAATGGCTTTCTCTAATTCTTCAGGAATAATTTCACCTTTTTCATTTGTTTTTATTTTCCTTAATTGCTCCGTTCCGATTCCAATAATTGCCGCATTTTTTTTAATTGAATAATGGCATGCTTCAGAAGTATAAGCAAATATTGGTTCTTGATAACTTTGGTATCTCACTTCTGGACTAACTTTATCTCTTGCCATTAGCATTGCTATCATATTGCTAACGGAACCTCCAGAAGTAATAGTCCCTCCGCTTTGTTTTGGGTATTTTATAATTTCACAAACGCGATTGATGATTTCAATTTCAATACCTACTTGTGGTCCCGCTACCTTATAGGTGTACATGCTATTATTTAAGATAACAGCTAATAAGTCTCCAAGTGTAGCTTTTGGATTTCTTCCTCCAAAAAGCTGATTAAAAAATTTATTAGTTGCTGTTCTAGGAGTATTAAATATAATTTTACTCAAAACTTTTTCGAATTCTTCTTCCGAAATTGCTTCGTCTTCTAATGAAATATTTATTTTATCCCATAATGAATCTGCTTGTAAGGGCCTTATTACAGGCTCATCTATTTCTTTATTTAGTAATTGTGTTGTTAATTTTTGAAATAATTCTAACTCTTTTTTCACAGTTTTTTTTTAAATAAATTAATTAAGAAGTTTGCAAAGATAATGGTTTGTAAACATTATATTTCTCCAAATTGTTTATTTAGTCTAATAATTTAATAATTTTATAGTTCAACAGTTCAAATTAATCATATGTCAATAAATACAATTTCAGAATTAGTTAAAGAAATATCAAGCTCTAAAAAAGAAGAAATTGAAAATCTAATAAATAATTTAGCGATACCTATTAGTGAATTTGAAAAGATTGGTACTTGGGATGAAAATCATTATACTAGAAATTGTATTGCAAGAACCAAGGATTACGAGCTTCTCTTATTGTGTTGGCAAGCTGGACATGAAACTCCAATCCATTGTCATAACGATCAGGATTGTTGGGTTTTTTTAATTGAAGGCGCTATTACTGAAAATCAATATAAAAATAATGAAGCTGAAATTCCAGTTTTAACAGTGAGTAAATTGATGGCAGAAAAAGGGACTTATTTCATTAATGATGATATTGGTTTGCATAGTTTGCATAATTCGAAGAATAAAAGAGCAATGAGTTTACATGTTTATGTAAATCCAATTGAGGAATGTAGTTATTATAGTAAAAAACTAAAGGAGTACAAAACAAAAAATCTAAGTTACGATACTCCTGCTATTTTTTAATTTATTGATTATTTATGGTGATGGAGTTTGCTTTACCCATACCAATAATTCGATCATAACGAGCTCCTAGATCCCTAAAGTAGACTAAAACAGTATATTCATTTTCAGTTTGCCAAAAATTCCCTGATATAGCTCCTTCGTCAACTGTTCCGTCTCTGTTTACTAATACGAACTTATAATTATAAAACCCTTGTTTAAATAATTGACTGTTTATATAGGTGTCTGAAAAGCCATCGTATTCCATATAGGTTGATTCATTTATAGTCCAATTATTGAAATTACCGTATACATGAATTTCTTTATCTGCTATATCCTCAAAATATTGTAATGCAAAATGTACACGAGCATAATCTGCTTCAATTGCCATATTAGTCATAGCGTCTAATGCCCTTATTTGGTAATTACCATTAATGTCTGGATTATAGGTGTATGGCCTATTAAATCTAGCCATGTTTGTATATAAAAAGTTATTGTAAATATCAATTAAGTCAATCCGCCTTATGCTAGAGGTACCTGCTCTAATATCTTTATTGTCAAAGTATAAAAACTCGTTTCCTGCATCAAATGCTGCTGGTTTATCATACCTATAAATTAATTGAGAGCCAATAGTGTATTGAGGTTTTAAATTACTGATTGGGTTGTTCAGGTTGCTGTTTTGTAATATTAAAGTTTTAATTGTTTCGTCTGGATTGGTTATTTGTAAATTTGGAGAATCAATCACAAATTGAACTACTTGTTTGGTTTCAATATTTTTTAAATCTCTCGATCTTTTGATAGAAGTAGGTACCGAAACTAAATTTTCAACAATCATAAATCTTCTAGAAAAAACAATTTCACCGTTATCATCAAAAATAGAAATCATATAATTTCCGCTTTTTGTTAGTTTTCTAGTATCTCTATTAGGGATTTTTAAAGTGTAATGCGAATAACTTTGTAAAGTATTGTATGAGTTTTCGTAATTATAAATTCGAACATCATCAAAACCATTCATATACTCTCCTTTTGTTAAATCGCTTAATGCCCATTCAAAATCATGATGCGTAATTTGATAATAATAATCTGCTTCATTTCCGTTTAAATCATCAAATGAGAGGAAAAGTTCTTCCCCTAGTCTTATAATTGGTAATTGACTTTGTTTGGTCTCACCTGCAAACTGTATGGTTTTAATAAAGTCAGGTTCTATTTGTTCGGCATATTGAGCAATTAAAGAGCTTGAAAAACAGGTGATTAAAAGTATAATGATAATTTTTTTTAACATTTTAATGAGTTTAAGTTGTTAAATATAGTCAATTATTACACCTAAAATAAGCGGTTTTAATATGCTTTTTATTTTAATAAGAAAATTGCAATAAATAGTATGTGTAGCAACATATTTTTTTTAAATTTGCATACCCAAAAAAGGGATTTTTAAATAGAATTTAAACAAGTATTCTATGTCTAAAGACATTAAGATTAAAAAAGGTCTTAACATCCGCTTAAAAGGAGAGGCAAGCAAAACTCTTTCAAATGCACCTCGATCTAAAACGTATGTTATTAGACCTTCAGAGTTTCATCTTATTACACCAAAAATGGATGTAAAAGAAGGGGCCAAGCTGAAAGCTGGAGATGTTATATTTTACTCTAAAACTAATGAAGCAATAAAGTTTGTTTCTCCAGTTAGTGGTACACTCCTAACAATTAAAAGAGGAGCCAAACGTGTAATTATAGAAATAATTATTGAAGCAGATCAACTTGATACCTACAGAGATAACGGTGTTTTTAGTGTAAGCTCCATGAATTCAGATGAAATTAAAAATCATTTATTAGCAACGGGTTGTTGGGCTTTCATAAAACAAAGACCTTACGATGTAATCGCTAATCCAGATGTAAAGCCAAAAGCTATTTTTATTTCAGCATTGACAACTGCACCATTATCGGCTGATTATGACTTTACCCTTTTGGGTAAAGAAAACGAATTACAAGCTGCAGTAACCGCTTTCAGCAAATTAACCGATGGTAAGGTTAATGTTAGTGTTGGTGAAAATTCAAAAAGCGTTTTTGAGGGATTAAATGATATTACAGTACATAAAATGTCTGGAGTTCATCCTGCAGGAAATGTTGGAACACTAATTAATAAGGTCGATCCTGTTAATAAAGGTGAAGTTGTTTGGACCATAACTCCACAAGATTTAGTCATTATTGGAGCGTTATTTTTAACTGGTAAATTTAATGCTAAACGTGTTATTGCGTTATCCGGCTCGTCATTAAAAAACCCTAAATACTATACCGCTAAAATTGGAGCTGAGGTTTCTACTTTTATATATGATTCCGGATTAAATGAAGAGAATGTAAGAGTTATTAATGGTAATGTTTTGTCTGGTGAAAAAATCGCTCTAAAAGGTCATTTAGGGTATTATTCTGATACTGTTACTGTAATACCAGAAGGAGATGATTATGAGTTTTTTGGTTGGAATAAACCTGTCTTTGATAAAATATCTACTTCAAGGGCTTTGACGTTCTCTTGGTTACAACCCAATAAGGAATACAGCCTAAATACTAACACTAATGGAGAGTACCGTGCATTTGTTATAACGGGTTCCTATGAAGAAGTATTTCCTCTAGATATTTATCCTATGCAAATATTGAAAGCTTGTAAATATGAGGATTTAGATGAAATGGAAGCTTTGGGAATGTACGAAGTCGCTCCTGAAGATTTTGCATTAACAGAA
Source organism: uncultured Flavobacteriaceae bacterium (assembly GCA_913061205.1). Lineage (GTDB taxonomy): Bacteria > Bacteroidota > Bacteroidia > Flavobacteriales > Flavobacteriaceae > Marifrigoribacter. The sequence goes on from CAJXVL010000074.1 coordinate 8,556, forward strand.
TTTGTATGTGTTTCTAAGCAACCACATCAAGAAATAATAAGAAAAGGTTTAGACTTAATGTATAAAGAGATAGGATAATGGGTTTAAAAAGTAATTTACATAGTTTAAAAGAAAAGTTTAAAGGGACCAAGATGGCTCCTGCATTTAACGCACTACATACTTTCTTATATTTACCAAATGAGACCACTCATAATGGTACACATATAAAAGCTGCGGATGATTTAAAACGTACTATGAATACGGTAATTATAGCATTGTTACCTTGTTTGATTTACGGAATGTTTAATGCCGGTTATCAACATTATTTAGCATTAGGTGAAATTGAAGCTACAAGTGGTTTTTTTGCTGCCACATTTTGGACCTGGGATAATTTAATAGTAGGGATGTGGCAAGTACTTCCATTAGTAATTGTTTCTTATGGAGTTGGATTAACGGTAGAATTTTTATTTGCTGTTATAAAAGGGCATGAAGTTGAAGAGGGATATTTAGTTACAGGTATGCTTGTACCATTAATTGTACCTATTGATATTCCTTTGTGGATGTTGGCAGTAGCAGTTATTTTTGGAGTAGTTATCGGTAAAGAAATATTTGGAGGTACGGGTATGAACATCTTAAACCCAGCATTAACTATTAGAGCTTTCTTATTCTTTTCTTATCCTACTTGGATGTCAGGTGATAAAGTATGGGTTCATGGAGCTGTAGAAAGAGATCAGATGATTGCAGCTGGTGAGGGTCTTGATGCTATTTCAGGAGAGACGATTTTAGGTGCATATGCACAAAACAATTCTATTGCCTATGATTATTGGGACATGTTTTGGGGACTAATTCCAGGGTCGGTAGGTGAAACTTCAAAATTTTTAATCATAATAGGCGCTTTATTTTTAATTTTTACTAAAATAGGAAGTTGGAGAATTATTATTTCAACATTAATTGGAGCATTAACGATGGGCTTAATTTTTAACGGGGTAGTTGATGCAGGTTGGATAGGAGATTCAAATAAATTTTATGGATTAATGAATGTACCATTTTGGCAACACTTAATCATTGGTAGTATTTTATTTGGTGCCGTATATATGGCTACAGATCCTGTAACAGCTTCTCAAACGAATAAAGGAAAATGGATTTATGGATTTTTAATAGGGCTTATTTCTATTATGATTAGAGTATTTAATCCAGCATATCCAGAAGGTGTATTCTTGGCAATATTACTTATGAATGTATTTGCACCAACCATTGATCATTATGTTATTCAAGGAAATGTAAAAAGAAGGATGAATCGTTTAAAAGTTAAAACTAATTAATTATGGCTATTAATACTGATAAAAACAGTTACACCATCATCTTTGCCATAATAATGGTAGTCGTTGTTGGATCAATATTAGCTTTTGCTTCTCAAGGTTTAAAAGGTAATATTGATGAAAATAAGCGTATAGAGAAACAACAAAATATTTTATATGCGTTGGGAATCAACGAAAATGATGAATCAAGTGTAACATTTGTTTCAAAAAGCAAAGTTGCTGAATTATTTTCAACAAATATTTCGGAACAACTTGTCATTCAAGGAACTGATGTAACGGAAAATAATGAGGCCTATTTAATTGATGTAAAAAAACAAAAAGCTTTATCCAAAGATCCTTCTTATGCTAGAAAGTTACCTTTGTTTATTAGTGAATCTAAATCTGGAACTTACTATGTAATTCCTATCCTAGGGAAAGGTTTATGGGATGCAATATGGGGTTATGTAGCCATAGATAAAGATATGGTAATTAAAGGCGTGTACTTTGATCATAAAGGCGAAACTCCGGGTTTAGGAGCTAATATAAATAAGCGTTTTTTTATGGATGACTTTACAGGTGAGCACTTAAGTGATTCGTCAGGAAAATTTACTGGAGTAGTCGTTACAAAGGGAAATGGAGATCCAAGAAACAATAATAAAACAGATAATAAAGTAGATGCAATTGCTGGATCTACCATAACAGGTAATGGAGTAACTTCTATGATTAAAGATGAATTGAAGCTCTACATTCCTTATTTCAAAACTTTAAAAAACAGTTAATTTATGGGACTTTTATCAAAAAAAGACGCGAAATTAATAACAGATCCTTTATCGGATGATAATCCAATTACGATTCAAGTATTGGGTATTTGTTCCGCATTAGCTATTACAGCTGAACTTGAAGCTTCAATTGTAATGGCAGTTTCTGTAATGTTTGTTTTAGGAGTAGGTAATGTAGTGATCTCTTTAATGAGAAATATAATCCCTTCTAAAATTAGAATTATCGTTCAATTAATAGTCGTTGCTACTCTAGTAATTATTGTAGATTTAGTATTAAAAGCCTTTGCTTATGAATTAAGTAAAACGCTTTCTGTATTTGTTGGCTTAATTATTACCAACTGTATTATAATGGGACGTTTTGAAGCTTTTGCATTAGCAAATGGACCCTGGCGTTCATTCCTTGATGGAATTGGAAACTCTTTAGGTTATGGTTTAATCCTTA
>CAJXVL010000075.1 GCA_913061205.1 uncultured Flavobacteriaceae bacterium
TCTTTAGATCTTAATAAAATTTGCTCTGGTATTGACTTTTTTGCTTTAGCACCCAATTTTTTAATTTTTTCTACACTGGTAATTAGGTTACCACGTCCATCAACTAATTTATTCATAGCGGATGAGTACTCATTTTTAGCAGCATCAAGTTTTTTACCAACACCTGTTAGGTCTTCTACTAAGCCTACAAATTTATCATACAAAGCACCTGCTTGCCTAGCAATTTCTATTACATTTCTTTTTTGATCTTCTTGTTTCCAGATAGAAGAAACAGTACTTAAGGTTGCCAAAAGAGTGGAAGTAGACACCAGGACAACATTTTTATCAAAAGCTTCTAAATAAAGCTTATTATTTTCATTAAAAGCAATTAATAATGCTGCTTCTATAGGGACAAACATTAAAACATAATCTGGGGCATTGATTCCATAAAGATCTGTGTATTCTTTTTCACTTAATTCTTTAATATGCTTTTTTATACTAGCAATGTGTTTTTTTAAATAATTGTCTTTTTCCTCTTTATTTTCTGAACTAAAATAGCCTTCATATGCAGTTAATGATACTTTTGAATCTACTATTAAATGTTTGTTATCTGGAAGGTTAATGATGAAATCTGGTTTTTTTAAATTTTCATTTTTATCTCTATATCCTCCTTGACTTGTAAAATGAATGCCATTGCTAAGTCCTGCTTTTTCTAATATTATTTCCAATTGAATTTCTCCCCAATCACCCTGAGATTTACTATCTCCTTTTAAGGCTTTTGTTAGGTTAATAGCTTCTTTACTCATTTGTTGGTTTAGGTCTTTTAAACCTTCTAATTGCTGTTTTAAAGCAGCATGCATACCAACACTTTCCTTTTGAGAAGTTTCTACTTTCTTTTCAAAAGATTCAATTTTTTTATGGAGAGGATTTAATAATAAATCTAAGTTTTTTTTGTTTTGTTCCGTAAACTTATCAGATTTTTTATCTAAAATTTTATTGGCTAAATTTTCAAATTGTATCCTTAGTTTTTCTTCTTGATCTAAAAGTTTCTTTTCTAAAGTATTAAATTCTGTAGTTTTCTTAATTAATTCATCTTTATAAGAATCTTTTTCAGTTCGCATCGCCTCAAGATTACTTAGCGTTTCTTGTATTTGTTTCTCCAGTCTAATTGATTGTTCTCCAGTATTTAAAATGTCAGCTTCTAATTTACCAGTTTCAGATTTGTTTTTTAAAGAAGTAAAACGATTGCTAATAAATGCACCTGTGGCAAAGCCAATAATTAATAATAAAAGAGGTATGAAAATTTCGCTCATTTTTTTTTGTAAGAATTTTTATGAATGTATAAAGGTAACTAATGTATTTTAATCTCTCAATATAAAACGTTTCAAATCCTTATTAAACTGTATGGTTTCTGAAGGGAATAAAGTATTAAAACAGCCTAATTTAATAAGCTTATTTGGTGTATCGAAATGGACTTTATCTTCTGTCATTACTATCATTTTGCCGGAAACCTGTATGGCTAAATCTATCTCTTGAGTTGAAAATATGATGGTTTTTTGTTTTTCAACTGCTAATTTCTTCAATAGCTTTAATAAATATGCACGATGGTAAATATCCAAATGAGTAGTCGGCTCGTCCAATAGAATTAATGGCGTATCTTGGGCAAGTGCTCTTGCGATCATTACACGTTGTAATTGACCATCACTAAGCTCCATACATTTATAATTTACTAGATCTTCAATTTCAGTAATATCAATAGCGTTTTGAATTATTTTTTTATCATTTTCAGAAAGTGTTCCTATCCAATTGGTATAAGGATGTCTCCCTAGTGTAATCAATTCTAATACACTTAAGTTTTTTGATGAAGGAGCTTCTGTTAGTACAATACTTATTGTATTTGCTAATTGGAATGAACTATAATCTGAAACATTTTTATTATTTAAATAAACAATTCCATTTAAAGCAGGTTGCATATTAGCTAATGTCCTTAATAATGTAGATTTCCCAATTCCGTTGACACCAACAATACTAACTAATTCACCCTTTGGTATAGAGAAATTAATTTCTTTTGAAATGAGTATTTGTTCCTTTTTTAAAAAATACCCAATGGATAAATCTTTAACGTCTAAAACAGAATGTGATTTTTTTAAAGACATTTTTTTAATGTTTTAAAATAATAATTTTCTTTTTCTAACCAATAACCAAATTACAACTGGCGCTCCAAATAACGAAGTTATAGCATTAATTGGTAAGGTGAAATTACTAAATGGTAATTGCGCAACGGTATCACAAAAGAGCATTAATATGGCACCACTTAGAAACACAGCCGGTAATAAAATAAAATGATTCGATGTAGTGAAATATTGCCTTGTTAAATGAGGTACTGCAAGACCTACAAATGCTATTGGTCCTGCAAAAGCAGTAATTCCTCCAGCCAATAAACTCGTTGCAACGATGATTAAAAGAGTTACTTTTTTTAAGTTGACACCCATACTTTTGGCATAGTTTTCACCTAGCAATAATGCGTTTAAAGATTTAATAGAAGATAGACAAATTAATAAACCAATTAAAACACAAATGAATAAAATGAGTATTCCATTCCAAGATACATTTCCTAAAGTTCCAAAACTCCAAAAAACAAACTGTTGTAATTGTTCCGCATTGCTAAAATAGGATAAAACGGACACTACCGCTGATGTAACACTTCCAAACATTAAACCAATTATTAAAATAGTCATGGTATCTTTAACTTTAAAGGTTACTGCTAACACAGCTAGTAAGACCAAAAAACTACCTAAAGCAGAAGCGATTACTAAACTCCAAGGACCCAGTAATAAACTTCCTAAAGTTCCACCAAAAACTCCAGCACCTAATATTAATAAGGCGACTCCCAAGCTAGCACCACTACTTAATCCTAAGACAAAGGGTCCTGCTAAAGGATTTCTAAATAATGTTTGCATTATCAATCCAGAAACAGCTAAACCTCCACCCACTAAAATTGCTGTTATTGCTTTTGGTAACCGATATTCTAAAATAATAAACTGCCATGAAGATTTTATAGCCTCTCCACCAAATAAACTTGAAAAAACTTCTTTAAGAGGAATTGAGACGGTACCTAAACTTATATTAATGAAAAAAAACAGCACCACTAATAAAATTAGGATTATAAAATGTGATCGATATGTATGTTGAGTTTTCAATTATTTAAGTTGATCAAAAAAGTATAAATTATGATTTGGCAATAATTCTGGATGCAGTATTTTAATAATATCCTTTAATACAATATCTGGTCTATTTGGGGCTAACTCAAAATATAATAAGCCACCAGTATCTCCAACTTTATGGGTAAAACTATATACTTGATCATTTTTAAAGGCATCAAATTGTTTATAAACAGCGTGGGCTTCTTTTAATTGTTTCATCGTGGTATAATAACTAGGCCCAATCCAAAATTGTGCATGTTCCCCTTTTTCTAAAACCGATTCTAAATTTAACGAATGACTTCCGGTACCTTCAGAATCACTCCATAAATATTTTCCATTTGCATCAGCTATAAATTGTGCGGCCCAACTTTTTCCTTGAGGTAAATACCAAATATCTTTATACATGGCTCCACTTAAAACGGTAGGTTTGTTTTTGGCTTTTAATGCAAGTTTTTTTGCATTTAGATATGCAGTTTTAATTTCTGAAAACAATTTATTAGCTAGCGCTTCCTTGTTGTAAAAAGCTGCAAAAAATTTAATCCATTCTGCTTTTCCCAATGGAGAAATTTCTGTCCAGTCTCCATTATATAGAACGGGTATTCCGGTTTTTTTTAGCGTATTAAAGGTTTTATTGTTCCCATCTACAGCAAAACCGATGACTACATCTGGACTTAATTCGATAAGAGATTCCGTATTAATATCTTCATTTTTGCCTAACTCTTTTATCAATCCTTTGTTTATTCTTTCTCTTGTTTTTTTGGAAGAGATATAATCTAAATTTGGAAACCCAATTAATGTTTGATCAACTGCTAACATTTCTAGAGAAGGTATATGAGTGGTAGAAGTAACTACAATATTTTTTATTGGAATAGTTACAATAGCATCATATTGTTCTGGAAAGTCAAGTATGGTAGCTTCCTCAATCAATGCATATTTAAAAACTTTTTCTGTTCCAGGCCATGCGTTTTTTAAGGTGATTACTTTATACCCTTCTTGGTAGCTAATATCAAATCCTTTTGCATATTCAATTTTTGAATTCTTATTAGTATTTATTTCTTCATTATTAGTTTCCTGTTGTTTTTTACAAGAAATAAAAAGCAGTAAAGAAAACAAGATGTAAATCGATTTATTCATTTTTCAAAATTAATAGTATTTAATTTTATTATACCATTAAATAAAATCTTATTTTCGCTTCGAATTTGGTGAGGATGTTTTTTATTATTAGAAATCATCTTCTTAAAAGGGAATTCGGTTTATTTCCGAAGCTGTTCCCGCAACTGTAAGTCATTTCAAATATAACATTTGAAATTGTAACTCTTTATAACCACTGCTCACGCGGGAAGGTTGTACAAATGACAAGCCAGGAGACCTGCCTATTCACTAATTAAACGATCGAGCTTTCGGGATAAAAGCAAGTGGATATGAAGAAATTATACCTTTTTATATTATTTATTAATGGTACGGCATCCATGTATGCTCAGCTAGATTCTATTCAACACTTAACTGAAGTGATGTTAATAGATGCAAAGTTGGAGGATTATTCTGAGGGCTTTGAACTCATTCAATTATCAGATACCTTAATAGCACGAAATTCGGTATCCTTAACGGAAGTATTAAACTTTAATACGACCATTTATTTTAAAGAAAATGGTTACGGAATGGTTTCTTCACCCTCTTTTAGAGGAACAAATGCCTCACAAACAGCTGTTATTTGGAACGGAATTCCTATCAACTCAAATCTTAACGGTCAAACCGATTTTAACATTATCGCTCCAAGTTCTTTTAATACTATAATAATAAGAAGTGGAGGAGGTAGTACTCAATATGGGAGCGGAGCAGTTGGAGGAAGTATTCATTTAAATAATACAATCGATTTTCAAAAAAAACAATCATCAGACTTGAGGCTATCCTACGGTAGTTTTTCAACAATTAACGGCGTATTTAAAAGTAGATTTTCATCTGATAAAAAGTACATTGATTTGGGAATTGACTTTATTAGTTCAGAAAATGATTATAAGTATATCGATTTAAATCAAAAAAATGAAAATGGAAATTTTGATAAACTAAATGTAGCTGCAAATGCAGGATTAAAATTTAGGAAAAGTACACTTTCTTGGAATTCAAATTACTTTTCAGGAACACGAAAATTTTCAGGAACCATTACATCACCTTCAAAAGACAGTTATAAAGACATAACAACACGAAATTTAGTAACTTGGAACAAGACCTATAATAAATGGAAAAATACGATAAAAGGAGCTCATACCTTTGAAAGATATCGATACTATCCTCAACCTGAAAACCAGTTATATTTTGAAGGGCAGTCAACTACTTATTTAGGAGATTATCAATTGGAATATGAAATAAATAAGGATCTAAAAATAAGTTCCATCATTAACTATACTTATATAAAATCTAAAGGGACTAATATTGGAGTTAACGATCGTAATACCCTAGCTGCAATTTTTTTATGGAAGCATCACTTAAATGAAAAATTGAGTTATGGTATTAATTTACGACAAGAGTTTTTAACTGATTTTGAGAATCCTTTTTTGGCTTCTTTTGATGTTAATTATACGATCAATGAGTACTATTCTTTAAAAGCAAATGGATCTAAAAATTATCGCACACCTACTTTTAACGATTTATATTGGAATAGTGGAGGAAATGAAAATTTAAACCCAGAAACTTCTTATCAAGTTGAAATCTCTAATCAATTTGTATGGAATCAATTTCAGTTAAATATAACCGGTTTTTATATATCTTCTGAAGACTTAATAAAATGGCAACCAGGGGTAGATGGTTTATTTACACCAGTGAATATTTCTAAAACTGAAAATAATGGTATTGAAGTAAATGGAAACTTTTCAAAATCATTTAATAAACATGAGTTAAATCTAGTTTTTAATTATTCATACACCGCTGCTAAAGATTTAGAAAAAAACAAACAGTTAATCTACGTTCCTTATCATAAAGTAACAGGAGCTTTTAATTATTATTATAAAAAATTTAGCGCTTATTATCAATTACTATTTAACGGTGAGGTATTTACTACCACCGATAATTATGGAATTTTAGATAGGTATTCCGTTTCAAACTTAGGATTTGAATACCTGATACAAGAAAAGTTATTTCCAATAAAAATTGGAATTAAATTTAACAATATTTTCAATACGTATTATGAGAATGTTGCTTACCGGCCTATGCCAAATAGAAATATACAAACCTTTATAAACTTAAAATTTTAAAAAAATGAACTTATTAAAAAAAATCGCTTATTTAGTTACTTTTACTTTCTTAGTTGCTTCTTGCTCTCAAGATGATGAAGGTGTACCATTGCCATTAGGAGCTTATGAAAACGGATTCTTAATCACCAACGAGGGACCTTTTCAAAATGGATCAGGTACGGTATCATTTGTTTCAGATGATTATTTATTTGTGGAAAATGAAATCTTCAACCAAGTTAACTCCTCTGATTTGGGAAACATAGTACAGTCTATGGGTTTTAATGATGATCAAGCTTTTATAGTAGTAAACAATTCCAATAAAATTGAAGTTGTAAATAGATATACTTTTGAATCTATTGCTTCCATAACAGAAGGTTTAAATAATCCACGGTACTTTGTGTCTTCAGGTAGCAATGGGTATGTTACTAATTGGGGAGATCCTTTTGATGATACCGATGATTTTGTTGCCGTAATTGACCTCTCTACACATACGGTAACCTCTATTATACCTGTTGCTTTTGGTCCAGAGAAATTAATAATGGCAAACAATGATTTGTATGTTGCTCATAAAGGTGGCTATGGTCAAAATAATATTTTATCTGTGATAGATGTTTCGGCTAATATTTTAGAATCCACCATTGAAGTAGGAGATGTTCCCAATTCGATGGTAGTTTCAAATAATGATATTTGGGTACTTTGTGGAGGTAATCCTGAATTTACCGGTAATGAAACGAATGGAAAATTAGTAAAAGTTGCAACAAGTGAAAATGCGGTTGTACAAGTTTTTGATTTTTTACCGACCAACCATCCTAAAAGTTTATCGATTGATGGTGCCAGTTTAATTTATAATTTAAATGGAGAAGTTTTTAGTAAAGAAGTAACTAGTACTTCTTTGCCAACAAGCAGTATTATTGCCGGATCTTTTTATGCCATGACTATAAATGATGGAAAACTTTATGCTACTGACGCTGGTGATTTTGCAAGTAACGGAACATTAAAAATATTTGATTTATCTACCAATTCAGAAATCATAACAATCGCTACAGGAATTATTCCTGGAGGAGTTTACTTTAATAATTAATTGAAAAATAAAAGGCATCTTATTCATAAGGCACCTCAGTAATGGGGTGTTTTTTTTATTATATTTAAACGATATTTAAAATACTAATTGCAAAAAAAAAAATCTTATGAAAAATGTTTTAATTATTTTAATTATTTTCTTTATTAAAAGCACCTCTTATGGTCAATGTCCTAGCCAATTTACTATTTTATCTACTCAAGAAGAAATTGATGATTTTTCACAAAATTTCCCTAATTGTACAGACTTAGCGTATGACCTTAGAGTGGATGGAACTTCAAATCAAATTACAAATTTAAACGGATTGTCATCAATAATTACTAGTAAGAACATATTGATATTATATACTCAAATAGCCTCATTAGAAGGTTTAAGTGCACTGGAAAGTGCAGAGATATTTACGTTGTGGGGAAACCAAAATATAAATACCCTTGAAGGGTTGGGAGCCTTAAACTCCATGAACAGTTTCCAGTTATATGAAAATAACAATCTTTTTGATTTAGATGGAATGGATAGTATTCAATCTATTAATGAAATAATTTTTTTCGAAAATATAAACCTTGAGGACATCTCATCTTTAAGCATTATTACTTCATTGCAAAGTTTAATTCTTAGTGGTAATACTTTGACTGATTTAAATGGATTACAAAACCTAGTAACCATCGAAAATAATCTACAAATTTCTAGAGAAAACCTGGTAAATATTAACGAGTTAAGTAATATAGAAAGTATCGGTGGATCCTTAATATTAACAAACAATTTTTATCTTCAAGACATATCGGTATTTGAAAATATCGAAATATTATTAGATTTATACATCGTTAACTGTACGAGTTTAATAAGTTTAAAGGGTTTAGAAAGGCTAAACACTGTAATGGGTGAATTAAGAATTGGTTTTAACTCTGAAATTACTAATTTAAGTCATCTAAAGAACATTGTTTCAGTTGATTATTTGGACATTTACGAAAATGAAAATTTAACGACCCTCCAAGGAATTGAATCCATTAAATACATTGAAAAAAGATTATTTATAGATTCAAATATCAATTTAACATCTATTAAAGCCCTAAAATATCTTGAATTTCCTTCAGAGATTGATGAAGTAATTATTATAAATAATACAAATTTAGAAATTTGTAATAATGATTTTATCTGTGCTGTTGCAGATGACCCTAACGTGGATAAAGTGTTCTTTAATAATGCTGCGGGTTGTGCTACTATCGAGGAAGTTGAGGAAAGTTGTTCTTTAAATTTTGATGGTCCTTATATAGATGATTTAATTGTTGTTTACCCAAACCCAATTTCAGATAATTTAAACCTTTCAATTGTGGGTGATATAAATTATATAAAAACTCAAATTTACTCTATATTGGGAATGTTAGTTTTTGAATCAACTGATAAAAAGATGAATTTAAGCATGTTAGATTCAGGGTCTTATACTGCTAAATTGACTACAAATAAGGGAGTGTTTTTGAAAAAGATAATTAAAGAGTAAATTATTGTTACGAATCCTAAAAGATCTTGATTTTTATAGTGCTATTTGTCTTTGTTTAAGCATCCTGTCTTTAATGAGATGATTTGGGTGAATATTCACCTGCTATTGTTTTATCTCCATTAATATAAACTGATTGAGCTGTTTGCCAAAAACTTGAAAGTTATCATCAGCGACAAGGATTAATGATTGATTCCCATTATTAAGAATAGGACCAAAAGTAATGCCTTCAATATTATCTATAATACCCTCGGTAAGCTCACTTTTAATAGCGTCAAACTCGAAGAGTAATTTTTTATTTAAAGGTATGTAATCTGTGCTTTTTAAAGAATCGATGGCTAATGAATTTGTAGTAGAACTATCTGCATAGGCATAATAAATATTAACCGTGTTGCCATTCCAAAAATAATTACTTTGATACGTTCTTTCTATCACAAAAAAATGATTGGCTTTAAACTCTAAAATATCGGTAACTCCATTGATATTGAATCCTCCTTTATTAGGCTTTGTAATAGCAGATAACTGATATACAAACTCTTTTGATGGCTTTCCGGTTTCTTTATCAAAATAAGTAAATCTAACCGGTGAATTTGCTTTCTGGTATTTAGGTTCCTCTCCATCTATAGGAAGGGGCAGTTCAAAAGCAGTCCAATAGCCTTTATCTTCAATACTATGGCTTAGTCCTTCCAATGTTGCGTTATGAATGGGCTTGGAATTTGCACTTGCTAAGAATTTAGTTGCTAATTTAAAGTCTTTTATAAATTCACCATTTTCTTTAGATGAAAACAATAGTGGATTTTTACCATTATTAATGGCCCCTTCACTTACCATAATTATCTTATTATTTGGCGCTGCAAGTATAGATTCTATATCCAAAACGTGATCTTGATAATAGGGGTCATCTTTAAAAATAACAACATCAATAAAACTGATGTCTGAAATAGTATCATTTTGAATATTAATTTTTGCCTTGCAATAACGGGGAGTTTTAGAATCATCAACCGCTAAGTAATAAATTCCATTTTTATAATCTATTCCTGAAAGCCCTCCAATTTTAGTTTTTTTTATAGTTTGATTAATAGGATAGACATATTCATCTAAAAAATGAAGTGATATTTTTTGTTGCTCTTTTGGTAAAGAGGAACAACAGATAAAAAGAAAAGATAAAGAAAGAAAGAATAAATAGTTCATAAGCAACATTTTAGTTTTATTGTTCTGCTATCATAAGTTGATAAATAGGAGATTGAATTTTGTTTTCCAATAATTCATTAAATGGAATAGTTGTCCTAGGTTGCGGTTGTGGTATGGATAGAATATCATTTAAAGCAGCAGCTAAGAGAGGTTCGTTAACATCTCCTAAAACACCTAAATTGGTATAATTTTCTTTTAATTGAATGTCGGGAAACAAACCTTCTGCATAATCAGTGAACCCTATAGCATTAGAGGTTTTAAATACTAATGGTAACATTGCATAGCTGTGTCCTGGATTTGCTTGACTTTTACTAAAGTTAGGAGCTGGAGCATCGTATAATAAAAAAGATGCCTGATATTTTCCAGTAGTGGTATCTCCAACTTGCGTCATATCAATATATGGGTTAAGGCCATTAATAACCAATTCACTAGCAGAGGCAGACCTTTTGGTCGTTAGCACATATGCTTTTGTTAAGTTTAGACTGTTAATGGCTTCGCCTGTAAAAATTTGGTTATCAAATAACTTAGGACTTGCATATTCAGCTTGACGATCTGTATTCCACTCTTCATTTGCAAATACTTGATTATAAAATTGACCAGTTATCATGCTGGATAAATCAATGGCAGTTTCTACAGAACCTCCTCCGTTATATCTCAAATCAATGACTAGATCTGTAATAGCATCTGCTTTAAATTGTGCAAAAACACCATTTAATTGAGAATCGAAATCCCTAGTAAAAGCATTGTACATTAAATAACC
>CAJXVL010000076.1 GCA_913061205.1 uncultured Flavobacteriaceae bacterium
CAGTTTCTAAAACTGTTCTTGCTCATAGAGAAGTATTGCCAAATGGTGTTCTTGGAAAAAACATTCGAGTTCATGCCAATACTGGAGAATTACCAGATTTAGAAAATGTCAAGTTTGCAATACTTGGAGTTAAGGAAAATAGAAGTGATGTTGATTTTATTGGAGAAGAAATATGCTTTGATGAAATAAGAAAATCATTATACTCATTATATCCAGGTAACTGGCCCTATAGTATCATCGATATGGGTGATATTGAAAAGGGAGAATCTGTGCAGGATACACATTTTGCAATGAAGACCGTTATGGAGGAACTTCTAAAAAAAGATATAACACCACTTTTACTTTGCGGAAGTCAAGATTTAGCCTATTCTCAATATAGGGCTTACGATTTTTCAGGAAATATGGTAAATATTACCAATATTGACAGTAAGTTTGATTTGGGTGATGCGGATCAACCAATGACTAATAAGTCTTTTGTAGGAAAAATTATAGTAGACAAACCTTATAGTTTGTTTAATTATAGTAACATTGGGTATCAATCTTATTATAATTCTCCAGAAGAAATCCAACTCATGGAAAAATTATTTTTTGATGGTTACCGATTGGGAGAAGTTACTGCAGATATTACTTTGGTTGAACCTATTTTAAGAAATTCTGATATGGTTTTTTTAGATATTGGAACAATAAAAAGTGCTGATTTAAGTTATAAAAATAGTAGAAGCCCAAATGGATTTGACGGCAGAGAGATTTGTGCAATTTCTCGATATGCTGGAATAAGCAATAAAGTAACATCTTTTGGGGTCTATGAATTAAAAGATTTTAAAAATTCAAAAAGCGCTGCTATGTTAATTGCACAAATTTTTTGGTATTTTATTGAAGGGTTTAGCTTTAGAGTTTCTGATGATGATTTTAGTAACGAAACACAGTACGTAATCTATAAAGTACCGATTGAAGATGATATATTAATATTTAAAAAAAGCAATAAAACCGGTCGATGGTGGATAGAATTACCTTTTTTTTCAAATGTTAATAATAAATTAAAAAGAGAAACGTTATTACCTTGCACTTATGGCGATTATTTGAGTGCTTGTAATCAGGAAATACCTGAAAGGTGGATTAAAGCCCGCCGAAAAAATGAACTATAATACAAACAAACTAAATTAATATCGAGAATTGAAGGTTTTTTTAAGAAATATGTTGTTTTTTAAATATTTTATAAATAGGTTTACTCCCTTAAAAATCTCGATAATTTAACCTAAATATCTATGAAAAAGCTTATTGCATTTACTGCGATTATTTTTACATTATATAGTTGTAATACCAGTGATCGCGGAGAATTGGTAGGAACTCAAGGAAAACAGTGGCACCCAGAGAAGCCCTTTGGCATGACACTTGTGCCTGGAGGATCGTTTATTATGGGTAAATCAGATGATGATTTTGTAGCTGTAAACGATGCGCCAACTAAGACAGTTACAGTTCGCTCTTTCTACATGGACGAAACTGAAATCACCAATGCAGAGTACCGTCAGTTCGTTTATTGGGTTCGTGATTCAACAGTAAGATTAAAATTAGCAATTCTAGCAGATGAAGTTGGTGCTACGCCAGGTGATGAAGGTATTGGAGAATTTGCTTTTGTTGATCAAGAGAATGAGGAAATGTCTCCATATGATCAATACATGTATGATAATTATTTTGGGATGGGTGATGATTTCTATGCAGGTAGAAAAATTAATAATAACTTAGATATTCAATGGGATACCGCTAACTACCCAGATGAATACTATGCTGAGGTAATGGATACCATGTATATTCCTTCGGAAGAATCATATAATGGGCAACGTACTATTGATGTTACAAAATTAAATTTCCAGTATACTTACATGGACATGCAAGCTGCAGCAAGAGATGGCAGTAAACGTAGAAAAGATTTTATCATTAAAGAAGATGTTAATATTTACCCAGATACTACAGTTTGGATAAAAGATTATAACTATTCTTATAACGAACCAATGCATAATGATTATTTTTGGCATCAAGCATATGGAGATTATCCTGTAGTAGGTGTTAGTTGGAGACAGGCTAAAGCCTTTTCTGCTTGGAGAACGTTATATAAAAACTCTTATCAAAAATCTAGAAGACGCCAACAAATAAATTCATTTAGATTGCCTAGTGAAGCCGAATGGGAATATGCTGCTCGTGGTGGTCTTCAATCCGCTACATATCCTTGGGGTGGTCCTTATACAAAAAATGATCGTGGATGCTTTAGAGCAAACTTTAAGCCATTACGTGGAGATTATGCAGCTGATCAGGCATTGTATACAGTGGAAGCTAAATCCTACGAACCTAACGGTTTTGGTCTTTATAATATGGCAGGGAATGTGTCAGAATGGGTAGACTCATCTTACGAACCTTCTTCTTACGATTTTTCATCTAATATGAACCCAAATGTAAATGACACCGCAAACCTGCGAAAAGTTTTACGTGGAGGATCTTGGAAAGATATCGCTTATTTCTTGCAGGTAAGTTCCAGAGATTATGAATATGCTGATTCTGCTAGAAGTTATATTGGCTTCAGGAATGTTCAAGATTATATGGGAACTGACGTTGTATTAAATGAAAAACTAGGAGACGCTCGTTAAATCTTAAAAAAAATTAAAACCAAACTTAACTTATAAACTCAACACTACTATGGCACAATCAAAATCTACAAAAAAATTATTTAATATGGCTTACGGTTTAGGAGCCTCTATCGTAATAATCGGAGCATTATTTAAAATTCTTCACTGGGAAATAGGGCCACTAAATGGTGGGATATTATTAGCAGTGGGATTAATTACAGAAGCTTTAATCTTTGCCGTTTCCGCATTTGAACCAGTTGATGATGACTTAGATTGGTCTTTAGTTTATCCTGAACTAGCTGGACATATGGGAAAAGATAATAATAAAGATGGTTCTCCAGATGCAGAGGGAATCTTATCAAAAAAATTAGATGAAATGCTTAAAGGTGCTCACATCGATGTTGAATTAATGGGAAGTCTTTCTGAAAGTATTCGTTCTTTTGAGGAAACAGCGAAACACATGGTACCTACTACAAATGCAATTAATTCTACTAAGAAGTATGGTGAAGAAATGGCATTAGCGGCTGCACAGATGGAATCGCTAAATAGTTTGTATAAAGTTCAAGTAGAATCTTCTAGTCGTCAAGCTGAAATGAATGATCAGGTAGCTGAAAATACGGAACAACTAAAAAATCAAATGGAAAGCTTAACTACTAATCTTTCTTCATTAAATGGAGTATATGGCGGTATGTTATCTGCAATGGGAAGTAAAAATTAAGGCGGTTTTTAACTGTAATTATAATATAAATTCTTAAAAAGAAATTAAAATGGCAGGAGGAAATCTATCCCCAAGACAAAAAATGATTAACCTAATGTATTTGGTTTTCATTGCAATGTTAGCTTTAAATATGTCAAAAGAAGTATTATCTGCTTTTGGTTTGTTAAATACGAAACTTACTATTGCGAATACAGCAACCCAATCGCGAAATGAAGCCTTTTATGCTAGTTTAGCTATAAAAGCTAAAGATCAGCCAGAACAATACGCTGCAGTAAAAGCTAAGGCAGATCAGGCAGTTGTTATTACTGATAAACTTGATAGCTATTTAGTGAATCTTAAATCCGAAATGATGAAAACGGTAAAAGCTGACGATTTTGATAATTATGAAGTACAAGATCAGCCAGATTTTTTAGATACCAAATTTTTCCAAGGAGATAATTTAAAACCTGGAGGTAAAGAGTTTTTAGCTGAAATGAACGATTATCGCACTGGAATGCTTGCGCTTTTTGGAGAAGAATATCCAAGTGTAGGAGCATCCATAGAAAGTAATTTTTCTACAGAACCAGTTTTAAATAGAGATGGAGAGAAAATAAATTGGCTAAACTATAATTTTGAAGGTTTTCCAATGATTGCTTCTATGACAAAGCTAACTCAGATACAAACCGATATCAAATCTAACAGTAGTGAATTGCTTTCTAAAATATTAGCAGGTCAGCAAGCTTCCGCTTTAGCGATGTCACAATACACAACGCTTTTAGAGTCGCCAAAATCTGCTTATTATACTGGTGAAGTATTTGATGGAGCTATTGTTTTAGGTCGTGTAGATGACAAAACTGTTCCAAACAGAGCTGAATTAACTTTAGATGGTAGAAAATTAGAACAAGGAAAAGATTTTTCTTTTGAAGGTGGTAGAGTTGTTTTAGCTGTAAGTGCAGGTAATGCAGGTGAACACAAATTAGAAGGGAAACTAGTTTTTCTAGAAGATGGAAAAGAAACTGATGTGCCTGTAAACAGATCATTCTCAACGATATCTCCTCCTAATTCTGCAACTATTTCAGCAGATAAAATGAATGTTGTGTATAGAGGAGTGAAAAATCCATTAACTATTTCTATGGACGGAGTTCCTAATAATAATGTAAATGCAAACGCTCCTGGATTATCAAGAGGTTCTGGTAGTGCTTACGTCATGGACGTTACCACTGTAAAAGGAAGGGAAGTTAAAATTAATGTAACTGGAACTATTGATGGAAAATCATTTCCATCCAGTAAAGTTTTTAGAATTAAAGACATACCAAGACCAACAGGTACTATTCGAGGAGAAGATGGTAATGGAGGGCCTGTACGTATGCAACGTCAAGGTTTAGAGATTTCAAGTATAGGAGCTATGTTACTAGATTTTGATTTTGATCTTAAACTTAAAGTAACAGGATTTAGCTTTAAAGTAGCAGGACAGCCTACAGTTACAGTTTCTGGTGATAAATTAAATGCACAAGCAAAAGGAGCTTTAAAAAGAGCAAAAAGGGGAGAGACGGTTCAGATATTTGATATAAATGCAAAAATTGCAGGAAATTCAAGTTATAAGTTGCCTAGAATTACTCCAGTCTTTGTTGAATTAACAAACTAGAATAAAAAATTTATTTTATGAATATTAAAAATGTTGTTTTGAGTGTTTTTTGTCTATTGATGACATCAGTTAGTGTATTTGCTCAATTGAATGTACTTAATGCAAAGACGCCTGAGGAGATCGGTGTAAAAACCGAAGATCAATTAGCTTATGACAATGATAGTCCATTGCCTTATGGTTATATTGACGACCGTGATATTTTATGGTCTAAATCTACTTGGGAAATTATTGATCTTGATGAGCGTGTAAACTTCCCATTATATTATCCAATAGATACCAATAACATTGGTTTGGAAAGACGTTCTTTATATGATGTTTTAATTAAAAATATCAAAAATCAAACAATAGAGCATTTATATGCAGATTCCTATTTTACTGAAAAGAGAACTTTAAATGATATTGAAGCATCTTTGGTATATTCAGATACAACAGATTTAGGTATTTCTCAATTTAATGCTGGAGAAGCTATAGATCCTCAATACATTCGAAAGTTTACATTGGATGCTGCTGATATTGAAGAGTGGAGAATACGAGGTACTTGGTACTTGGATAAGCGTTCAGGAGATCTTAAATACCGATTATTAGGATTAGCACCCGTTGCTAATGAAGCACGTTCAAAAGCCTTTCCAGATGCAGCATCAGATACTAAAGTTGAGTTGTTTTGGATTTGGTTCCCTTCTGCAAGGGATGTGTTACATAAAGCAAAAGCTTTTAACAGGAAGAATACTTCAAGGCCTATTACATATGATCATTTATTAAATTCAAGAAGATTTAATGCTGTGATATATAAGGAAGACAATGATTTAGGAGATAGACAGATTAACGATTACATCAATGATAATGCATTGATGCAATTAATGGAATCAGATAGAATTAAAGAATCCATTAGAAATATTGAAATTGATATGTGGAATTACTAACAAAGTAGTCTTATAAATAAATTAAAAGCCCTGAAACTTTAGTTTCAGGGCTTTTTTTATGAGGAAGAAAGTATATTTGTAAAATGAAAGAAATTGACTATATCGTTGTAGGATTAGGAATAGCTGGAATCACATTCTGTGAAGAACTAGAAAAGAATAAAAAAACATTTATAGTATATGACACGGGGAATGTTTCGTCAACCAAAGTTTCTGCAGGAGTTATTAATCCTGTTGTATTAAAAAGATTTACTCCAGTTTGGAATGCTAAAGAACACTTGGAAACCTCCATTAAATTTTATGAAAAATTAGCGATTAAATTAGGAATTCCATTGTTTGAAAAAATGTCAATGTTAAGAATTTTTAATAGTATTGAAGAACAAAATAACTGGATGGTTGCAAGTGATAAAAAGGAATTAGAATTCTTTTTAAAACCTAAAGTAATTAAAAATAAAAATCTAAATATCAATGCACCGTTTGGTTTTGGTGAAGTAAATAATACTGGAAAGGTTAATCCAGTCGTATTGATTGAAAATTATAAAAACTACCTACTTAAGAAAAAACAATTAAAGAATGAAGTTTTTAATTACAATTCCCTTCGGGTAACTATCGATGAAGTATTTTATAAAGATGTTATTTCTAAAAAAATAGTTTTTTGTGATGGGGTATCTGCTAAAAACAATCCTTATTTCCCAAGTAAAACAAAAATTAGTAATGCGCCCTTAGTTATACCAAATAAAGGGGAATATATATATATAAAATCGCCAGAATTAAAGCTGTATTCTATGCTGAAAGCCTCTCTTTTTATGATTCCATTGACCAAGGATTTGTATAAGGTTGGTGCAACCTATGATAGAGAAGATCATTCTGTAAAGACAACCCAAAATGCGAAAGAAGAAATGATCAACAAACTAAAAACTATTATAAACTGCAACTTTGAAGTTGTAGATCAAGTTGCAGGAATTAGACCCACAACTAGAGATCGACGTCCTTTCTTAGGGACCTTGTTAGATTGTGAAAATAAAGTGTTTTTTAATGGTTTAGGTACTCGAGGTATTACATCTGCCCCATCTTTAGCTAAAAGCCTGTACGATTATATTGAAAACGATTTAGAGCTTCCTAAAGAGATGGATATAAAAAGGTATTACAAATGGTAATTGGTGCTTTTTTTTGCAAAAAAAATAAGCATCTTTGCAAAAATATTTTTTAGATGCTCAATATTCATAATCTTACCGTTTCATTTCAAGGAGACGATTTATTTTCAGGAATCACTTTTCAGTTGCGCTCGGGTGATCGGGTAGGATTAGTTGGTAAAAATGGTGCTGGAAAATCGACCTTATTAAAAATATTATCAGGAGAGCAAGAATATGATACAGGACAAATTGCTTCCGACAAACAAATTTCAATTGGTTTTTTAAAACAAGATATAGACTTTGTAAAAGGTAGAACGGTACTTGAAGAAGCGTATGAAGCTTTTAAATTAATTAAACAATTAGAAAATCAGTTAGAAAATATTAATCATCAACTAGCGGAACGTACCGATTACGAAAGTGAAAACTATCATCAATTAATGGTGGACTTAAATGATGTACAGCATCAATATGAAATTCACGGAGGTTATAATTACCAAGGAGACACAGAACGTGTGTTACAAGGTTTAGGTTTTCAACGTGAAGATTTTAATATGGCTACCGATACTTTTTCTGGAGGTTGGAGAATGCGAATTGAGTTGGCAAAGTTATTATTGCAAAACAATGATATCTTATTACTAGATGAGCCAACAAACCATTTAGATATTGAATCTATTTTATGGTTGGAAGATTTTCTAAAAAATTATGCAGGAGCAATAGTTATTGTTTCTCATGATAAAATGTTTTTAGACAACATCACCAATCGTACTATTGAAATTTCACTTGGTAGAATATATGATTACAATAAACCTTACACCGAGTATCTAGTGTTAAGAAAAGAATTGAGAGAGCAGCAATTAGCAACTCAAAAAAATCAACAAAAGCAAATAGAGCAAACAGAAAAATTAATTGAAAAATTTAGAGCAAAAGCCTCTAAGGCAACAATGGCTCAGTCTTTAATAAAAAAACTTGACAAGATTGATAGAATTGAAGTTGACGAAGACGACAATAGTGTCATGTCTTTGAGTTTTCCTATTTCTGTTGTTCCTGGAAAAGTAGTTATTGAAATAGAAAATGTTTCTAAAAATTATGATGATAAAAAGGTGCTTCATGATGTAAGTTTATTATTAGAAAGAAATAGTAAAATAGCTTTTGTTGGACAGAATGGACAAGGTAAATCAACACTTGCGAAATGTATCGTTGGAGATGTTTCCTATAGTGGAGAGCTAAATTTAGGTCATAATGTAGAAATTGGATATTTTGCTCAAAATCAAGCTGATTATTTAGACGGGTCTAAGACAGTTTTAGATACTATGATTGATGCTGCTAATGAAAAAAACCGAATTAAAGTACGAGATATTTTAGGGTCTTTTTTGTTTAGAGGCGACGATGTTGATAAATACGTTAGGGTGCTTTCAGGTGGAGAGCGTAATCGCTTAGCATTGGCGAAATTATTACTGCAGCCATTCAATGTATTAGTAATGGATGAGCCAACGAATCACCTCGATATTAAATCTAAAAATGTTTTAAAAGAAGCATTGATAAAGTTTGAAGGAACGTTATTATTAGTTTCTCACGATAGAGATTTTTTACAAGGATTAACTTCCAAAATTTATGAATTTAAGGATCGCGATATAAAAGAGTATTTGGGGGATATAGATTATTATTTAGAACAGAGAAATATTCAAAATATGCGGGAAGCAGAAAAGAGAACTAAAACTGTTGCTGCTGAAAAAGATAATAAATCATCGAGTAAAGAGAATTATGTAAATCAAAAAAAGCTTAAATCTTTAAACAATAGGCTTAGTAAAACAGAAGCATCTATAACTAAACTTGAAAAAGAAATTAAAGATATAGATTTTGAGCTTTCAATTAATTACGATGAAACAATATTAAAACCTAACTTTTTTAATACCTACCAACAGAAGAAAAAAGAATTAGAAAAGTTAATGGAAAATTGGGAATTAGTCACTGAAGAAATTGATTCAATCAACTAATTACGTTTTTTCTTTTTTTCTTTTGTCACGGTATTATTTTTTTTTAAAAAGTTGACCTTCACACCATTTATTAAATTTTTAGCTAAATAGTTAAAAAATGATTTTGTATGGTCTCTTGTAGCCTGAGTGGTTCCATTGTGAAAAAGAGTTCCTTTTTTTCCACTATTATGATGTATAACAACATTAGCCACAGTAGATAAAAGTTTCTTCTTCTTCTTCTTCTTGTTTAAAAGTATGACATGAACATCTTTATACTCTTGACTTATATTTATTACTGATTTATCAAAATTACCATTAATTGTAAAATTAGATGCTATAACTTCTCCTTTGACTTTGGCATTTAATAAGGGAGTCAGAAATACATTCATATCAGAAAGTTCTAATTTTCCAACATGACCTATAAATTTAAATTGATCGTCAGTATTATTAATATCAAAAGACCAATTCGCATTGAATGGAGTCTCTTTCATAAAAATTCCATCAACAATAATGACTGTTCTTTCTGGAGAAGAATACGTATTGCTAACATTTGTGATCCCGCCATCAATAATTTTAATCGAAAGCAGGCCTGCTTGATACTGTTTGAGTAACTTCTCTGAATACTCAATGGTACTATTTTTAACTGAAACTGAATCTACCGTTAGTTTTATTGGCAATTCCCGTATGGCTCTACTATACAGTTTTTTTAACCTAAGATCTTCCTCTTTTTCAAACTTATCTCGATAGATAGCTGCACTTGCTTTATCAATAGAAATTAGATTTGTTTTTAAAAAAATAGAATCATTTTCTTTGCCTACTGCAAGCTCATTAATAATTAATTTTTCAACAGTTACATCGTAATAATCTCTTTGAATAATTAAAAGTTTCTCATACTCTTTTTTTGAATATTTATTTTTATAGTGAAAGCCATGAAGTGTTAATTTTTGGTCCTCAAACAAGAGATGCTTTAAGTTGATATTTTCGTAGATGCTAGTTTTATAAAAAATAGAATCTGCTTCCATTTTTATGGTTTTATATTTAAAAGGTATTAAATTAGATTTTGAGGATTCATTTAATGCTATATCTTGAATTAAAATAGTAGTGTTTTTTAAAGATACTAATAGGGAGTCTTTTGTTTCGTCATAAACAATAGCTGAAGCATTTTCTATATTTAATTTATCAATTTTAATAGAGTTGAGTAGCTTATTTTCTTTTTTTGTGGAAGCTGTGTCTTTTAATTGAGTTAAGCGATTTTTAAAATAAATAGTTTCTAAATCTTTAAATTCAATATTTCCTACATGTATTTGACCATTGATTAAATAATCCCAATAACTAACATTACCAACTACTAACTTTTTCATAGTTAATTGAGTTTGTATAAGCTTACTGTCCTTTACTCTTATTAGTACATTAGGTTCTTCAATAGAGATGGTACCAGTTAATGATTGAACAGCTATATCTTTATAAAGGAGTTCTATATGCTCGGGCATTTTCTCTTTTAATAAAGCCTCAATTTTATTTTTAATGATTGAGTTAGCATAAAAACTTAGGATTAGCAAAGCAATTAATACGATTCCAATGATAATCAGTAAAATACGTTTTCGTTTTGACATAAGGGTTTTTTTAAAAAAAACTATGAAAGGTAAAGGTATAAAATATTAAAATAAAAACTTGTCAAGTTCCAAATTGATTGTATCTTTGCAGTCCGAAACGATTTGGTCGTCATTATGAACCGAAAGTTAAAAGCTAAGTAAATTGTTTTAGATAATATCGCGGGATAGAGCAGTAGGTAGCTCGTCGGGCTCATAACCCGAAGGTCACTGGTTCGAGTCCAGTTCCCGCTACTACAAGAGTAATCAGAAATGGTTACTCTTTTTTTTGATTTAAACTCAAGTA
>CAJXVL010000077.1 GCA_913061205.1 uncultured Flavobacteriaceae bacterium
CTTCTGGAACATTTTCATTAAAAATTACTCTACCAACAGTAGTTGTAATTATTTGATAAACCAATTGTCCTGCTTCGTTAAAATCTTTAGTTCTAATTTTAATTTCCGCATTTAATTCTACTCTTTTTTCATTGTATGCGATAATTACTTCTTCGGCAGAATAAAAAGTGATTCCCTCTCCAATAACTTTATAATCTTCTGTAGATTTTTTAAGTTTAGTCATATAATAAAGACCTAATACCATATCCTGAGACGGTACCACAACTGGTGAACCATTTGCTGGATTTAATATATTATGAGAACCTAGCATTAATAATTGTGCTTCCAAAATTGCTTCTGGTCCAAGTGGCAAGTGAACTGCCATCTGATCCCCATCAAAATCCGCATTAAATGCAGTACAGGCTAATGGGTGTAATTGGATCGCTTTTCCTTCAATTAATTTTGGTTGAAAGGCTTGTATACCTAGACGGTGAAGCGTAGGAGCACGGTTTAATAATACAGGATGACCTTTTAAAACATTCTCTAAAATATCCCATACAACTGGCTCCTTCTTATCTATAATTTTCTTTGCAGATTTAACTGTTTTTACAATTCCCCTTTCAATTAGTTTTCTAATAATAAAAGGTTTGTAAAGTTCTGAAGCCATCCCCTTAGGAATACCACATTCAGATAATTTTAATTCTGGTCCAACAACAATCACCGAACGTGCTGAATAATCCACACGTTTTCCTAATAAGTTTTGACGGAAACGACCTTGTTTACCTTTTAAAGAATCTGATAAAGATTTTAAAGGACGGTTTGAATCAGTTTTAACTGCTGAAGATTTACGTGTATTATCAAATAATGAATCTACTGACTCTTGAAGCATACGCTTCTCATTACGCAAAATTACTTCAGGAGCTTTAATCTCCATTAATCGCTTTAGACGGTTATTTCTAATAATTACCCTTCGGTAAAGATCATTTAAATCAGAAGTTGCAAAACGACCTCCATCAAGAGGCACTAAAGGACGTAATTCTGGTGGAATAATTGGCACCACCTTCATAATCATCCATTCTGGTTTATTCACTCTATTTTTATTGGATTCACGAAGTGCTTCAACAACTTGCAATCGTTTTAACGCTTCCGTTTTTCGTTGCTTAGAAGTTTCATTATTTGCTTTGTGACGCAATTCAAAAGATAAATCGTCTAGATTGATTCTTCTTAATAAATCAATCAAACATTCAGCTCCCATTTTAGCGATGAATTTCTCTGGATCTTCATCATCTAAATATTGATTTTCTTGAGGAAGTACATCTAAAATAGTTAGGTATTCTTCTTCTGTTAAGAAATCCATTTTTTGAACTGGTTCTCCTTCCTCATTTATTGCATTACCCGGTTGAATAACAACATAACGCTCATAATAAATAATCATATTTAACTTCTTAGATGGCAATCCAAGAAGATATCCTATTTTATTAGGTAAAGAACGGAAGTACCAAATGTGAGCAACAGGAACCACTAAATTAATGTGTCCTACTCGATCACGACGTACTTTTTTTTCAGTTACTTCTACACCACAACGGTCACAAACGATTCCCTTGTAACGTATTCTTTTATATTTTCCACAGGCACATTCGTAATCTTTAATAGGTCCGAATATACGCTCACAAAATAAACCATCACGTTCTGGTTTATGAGTACGGTAGTTAATTGTTTCAGGTTTTAATACTTCCCCGCGAGATTCAGCTAAAATCGCTTCTGGTGAAGAAAACCCAATCGAAATTTTGTTAAATTTCTTTGCTACTATTTCTTTATTTCTTGCCATAATGCTATGTACTATGCTTTGTAAAATTAAGATTGAAGTTTTTAGGCTTCAGCAAGTCTTAAATGACTTTATGATCCCCGCTTTCACGGGGATTAAATTATTCCTCTAGTCTAATGTCTAGTCCAAGACCTTTTAATTCGTGCATTAACACGTTAAAAGATTCTGGAAGTCCTGGTTCTGGCATTGCTTCACCCTTTACGATTGCTTCGTAAGTTTTAGCTCTACCAACAACATCATCAGATTTCACTGTCAATATTTCTCTAAGGGTACTGGAAGCTCCATAAGCCTCTAATGCCCATACTTCCATCTCACCAAAACGTTGACCACCAAATTGTGCTTTACCACCAAGAGGTTGTTGTGTAATTAATGAGTAAGGCCCAATAGAACGAGCGTGCATTTTATCATCAATCATATGACCTAACTTAATCATATAGATAACTCCAACGGTTGCTTTTTGATCAAATCGCTGACCAGTCCCACCATCATATAAATACGTATGCCCAAATTCTGGAACTCCAGCTTTTTCTGTTAATGCTGTAATTTCTTCAATAGTTGCACCATCAAAAATTGGTGTTGCATATTTCTGACCTAATTTTTGACCAGCCCATCCAAGAACTGTTTCATAAATTTGACCAATATTCATACGAGAAGGTACCCCTAACGGATTTAAAACGATATCTACTGGTGTTCCATCTTCTAAGAAAGGCATATCTTCTTCACGTACAATACGCGCTACAATACCCTTGTTACCATGACGTCCCGCCATTTTATCACCTACTTTAAGTTTACGTTTCTTAGCAACATATACTTTTGCAAGTTTTAAAATACCGGATGGTAATTCATCTCCAACAGAAATAGCAAATTTCTCACGACGAAGATTACCTTGTAAATCGTTTTCTTTAATCTTGTAGTTGTGCATTAAATCTTCAACTAAAACATTTGTTTCTGAATTAGTTGTCCATGTCCCTCCTGTTAAATGAGTATAATCATCTATTTCATTTAACATTTTCAAGGTATACTTCTTCCCTTTTGGAAAAACAACTTCTCCAAGGTCGTTAACTACACCTTGAGCTGTTTTACCTGAAACAATTGTAAATAATTTTTCAACAAGAATATCTCTAAGTTCATCGAATTTTTTATAAAACTCATCTTCTAATAAAGCAATTTCTTCTTTATTTTGAGCCCTCATTCGCTTATCCTTAACTGAGCGTGCAAATAATTTTTTATTAATAACAACACCATGTAATGAAGGAGAAGCTTTTAAAGAAGCATCTTTTACATCACCAGCTTTATCACCAAAAATTGCTCGAAGTAATTTTTCTTCAGGAGTTGGATCACTTTCTCCTTTTGGAGTAATTTTTCCAATTAAAATATCACCTGGCTTTACTTCTGCTCCAATACGAATCATACCGTGTTCATCAAGATCTTTAGTAGACTCTTCAGAAACATTAGGAATATCATTTGTAAGTTCTTCGTTACCTAATTTAGTATCTCTAACTTGCAATGAATATTCATCTATGTGAATAGAAGTAAATATATCATCACGAACTACTTTTTCAGAAATTACAATTGCATCCTCAAAATTATATCCTTTCCAGGGCATAAAGGCTACTTTCATATTTCTACCCAAAGCTAATTCACCAGCTTGAGTTGCGTATCCTTGACATAAGACTTGACCTTTTTCTACTCTATCACCTTTTTGAACTATAGGTTTTAAGTTTATAGAAGTACTTTGATTTGTTTTTCTAAACTTAATTAATTTGTAAGTTTTTGAATCTCCATCAAAACTAACTAACTGTTGATCTTCTGTACGATCGTACTTAATCGTAATTTCGTTAGCATCAACATATTCAATAACTCCAGCTCCTTCTGCATTAATTAACACACGTGAATCTGATGCAACCTGACGCTCTAGACCTGTTCCAACAATAGGAGACTCAGCTCTCATCAATGGTACTGCTTGACGCATCATATTTGATCCCATCAATGCACGATTCGCATCATCATGTTCTAAGAAAGGAATTAAAGATGCTGAAATGGATGAAATTTGATTTGGTGCAACATCCGTGTAGTGTATATCTTTTGATTCCACTACTGGGAAATCACCTTCCATCCGAGCAATAACTTTTTCCGTATTTATGGTACCATCGTCAGCTATATCAATGTGTGCTTGCGCAATTAATTTATCTTCTTCTTCTTCAGCAGAAAGATAAATCGGTTCACTTTTTAAATCGATAACTCCATTTTCAACCTTACGGTAAGGAGTTTCTAAAAAACCTAAATAGTTTACTTTTGCATAAACAGAAAGAGAAGATATTAATCCAATATTCGGTCCTTCAGGAGTTTCAATTGGGCAAAGTCTTCCGTAGTGGGTAAAGTGAACATCACGTACCTCAAAACCGGCTCTCTCTCTAGAAAGACCACCAGGTCCTAATGCAGAAAGACGACGTTTGTGAGTAATTTCAGCAATTGGATTGGTTTGATCCATAAACTGAGATAACTGATTAGTACCAAAAAATGAATTAATTACAGAAGACAGTGTCTTTGCATTAATTAAATCAATTGGAGTAAAAACTTCATTATCACGAACGTTCATACGCTCTCTGATGGTACGAGCCATACGAGCTAAACCAACACCAAATTGAGAAGAAAGTTGCTCACCTACAGTACGTACTCGACGATTTGACAAGTGATCAATATCATCAATCTCAGCTTTTGAGTTAATAAGTTCGATCAAAAATTTAATTATGGTGATAATATCTTCTTTGGTAAGAACTAACTTATCCATTGGAATATCAAGACCTAATTTTTTATTCATTCTAAAACGACCTACATTTCCAAGATTGTAACGTTGGTCACTAAAAAACAATTTATTTATAATACCACGCGCTGTCTCTTCATCAGGCGGCTCTGCATTTCGTAATTGCCTATATATATGTTCCACCGCTTCTTTTTCAGAATTGGTTGGATCTTTTTGAAGCGTATTATGAATAATTGCATAATCAGCTTGTAAATTATCTTCTTTGTGTAGAAGTATTGTTTTAGAACCAGATTCGATAATCTCTTCGATATGATCTTTTTCAAGAATAGTATCACGGTCAAGTATAATTTCATTTCTTTCGATAGAAACAACTTCACCAGTATCTTCATCAACAAAATCCTCATGCCATGTCTTTAAAACACGTGCAGCTAATTTTCTTCCTAAATATTTTTTAAGACCAGTTTTTGATGCTTTTACTTCTTCGGCTAGGTCAAATATTTCAAGAATATCCTTATCTCTTTCAAAACCGATAGCACGGAAAAGTGTAGTAACTGGTAATTTTTTCTTTCTATCGATATAAGCGTACATTACTTGGTTTATATCGGTAGCAAATTCAATCCAAGAACCTTTAAAAGGTATTACTCTTGCTGAATATAATTTCGTACCATTTGCGTGAAATGATTGACCAAAGAAAACACCAGGTGAACGGTGTAGTTGAGAAACAACAACACGTTCTGCTCCATTAACAACGAAGGTTCCGTTTGGAGTCATGTAAGGTATAGTTCCTAAATAAACGTCTTGGACGATTGTTTCGAAATCTTCATGTTCTGGATCAGTACAATATAGTTTTAAACGAGCTTTTAAGGGTACACTATAAGTTAATCCACGCTCAATACACTCCTGAATGGAATACCTTGAAGGATCTACAAAATAATCTAAAAACTCTAATACAAATTGATTTCTGGTATCGGTAATCGGGAAATTTTCCAAAAAGGTTTTGTAAAGACCTTCTGTTTCTCTTCTATCGGATTTGGTTTCCAATTGAAAAAAATCTTGAAAAGATTTAATTTGAATATCCAAAAAATCTGGATAATCAGGCTTATTCTTTACTGTGGAAAAATTCAATCTTTCAGTTTGCGTTGCTGACATCTATGGACGAATTTTAATTATAATAAAACAGTGAACGCGTATAATAATGGCGAAACCATTATATACGCAAAATGGTTTAGGTCTATTCCATCGACAGGAAAGACCTAAACCTTAGGGTTTGGTGCGTTGTGAGCTTACTTAAGCTCAACCTCTGCTCCAGCTTCTTCTAACTGTGCTTTTAAAGCTTCAGCTTCATCTTTTGCTACACCTTCCTTAATTGGAGATGGAACATTATCAACTAATCCCTTAGCGTCTTTAAGACCTAGTCCTGTAAGTTCTTTAACAAGTTTTACAACTGCTAATTTAGACCCACCTGGAGCTGTAAGAATTACATCGAATTCTGATTTTTCTTCTTCGGCTTCGCCACCACCAGCAGCACCGCCAGCAGCAACAGCTACTGCAGCTGCAGCAGGCTCTATACCGTATTCTTCTTTTAATATTCCAGCTAATTCATTAACTTCTTTTACTGTTAAGTTAACTAATTGTTCTGCGAAATCTTTTAAATCTGCCATTTTCTATCGTTTTAAGTAATTTAATTTTTATAATTTAATTTATGAGTGCTAATATTTTATCCTTCTCTTTCAGATAAGGTCTTAACAATACCTGCAATTGTTCCTCCACTAGATTTAAGTGCAGAAATAACATTCTTAGCAGGAGACTGTAATAATCCAATAATGTCTCCAATAAGTTCGTCTTTCGACTTGATATCAACTAGTGTATCTAATTGATCGTCTCCAACGTATATTGCTTCTTCAATGAATGCTCCCTTAAGTAATGGCTTATCAGATTTTTTTCTGAAAGCCTTTATAACCTTTGCTGGTGCATTGCTTGTTTCAGCAAGCATAATTGATGTATTTCCTTTAAGAACTTCTGGTAGTTCACCAAAATCCTTATCAGAACTTTCCATTGCTTTTTTAAGCAATGTATTTTTAACGACTTCTAACTTAACTCCAGCTTTGTAACAAGCCCTTCTTAAGTTACTCGTATCTCCTGCATTAAGACCGGATATGTCAGCTAAATAAATAGTTGCGCTATCAGCTAACTGTGCAGTTAAATTTTCTATTACTTGTGATTTTTCTTCTCTTGTCATAAGTTCTAAATTTTACTACTCAGCAAATCTTTTTGTATCAATCTCAATACTTGGACTCATAGTACTCGACATAAAAATGCTTTTAATATAAATTCCTTTTGAAGATTGAGGTTTCAATTTTACAAGGGTTGTTAATAATTCTTTTGCGTTTCCTTCAATTTTATCAGCATCGAAAGATGCTTTTCCAATTGCAGCGTGAACAATACCAGTCTTTTCTACTTTAAAGTCGATTTTACCAGCTTTCACGTCTGAAACAGCCTTAGCAACATCCATTGTTACTGTACCAGTTTTTGGGTTAGGCATTAATCCACGAGGTCCTAAAACACGTCCTAGAGGCCCTAATTTTCCCATTACACTTGGCATAGTCACAATAACGTCGACATCTGTCCATCCTCCTTTTATTTTATCGAGGTACTCATCTAGACCAACATAATCCGCTCCAGCCTCTTTCGCTTCCGCTTCTTTATCTGGAGTAACTAATGCTAATACTTTAACGTCTTTACCTGTACCATGTGGTAAGGTAACAACGCCACGTACCATTTGATTAGCTTTTCGTGGATCTACGTTTAGACGCACTGCTAAATCAACAGATGCATCAAAATTTACGCTGGTGATTTCTTTTATTAAAGCAGATGCATCCGCAACGTTATAAACCTTTCCAGGTTCAACTTTTGCTTGGGCTTCCTTTTGCTTTTTTGTTAATCTTGCCATTTTATAGATTCTTTTTTCGGATTAAAAAGGGGATTCACCACCTTTTACATTCACTCCCATTGATCTTGCAGTACCAGCTACCATCTTCATTGCAGATTCAATGCTAAATGCATTTAAATCCGGCATTTTGTCTTCAGCAATTGCTCTTACTTGATCCCAGGTTATTTTTGCTACTTTCTTTACGTGTGGCTCGCCAGATCCTTTTTTTAATTTGGCAGCTTCAAGGATTTGCACTGCAGCTGGAGGTGTTTTTATAACAAAATCAAAAGATTTGTCTTTAAACACTGTAATCGCAACTGGTAACACTTTTCCTTGCTTATCTTGAGTTCTAGCATTAAATTGCTTACAGAACTCCATAATATTCACACCGGCAGCACCTAAAGCGGGTCCAACTGGTGGTGATGGGTTAGCAGCTCCACCTCGAACTTGTAATTTTACTACTTTATCTACTTCTTTTGCCATCTTTTAATTTTAATTAATTTTATTTTTTCTTCGGTGGAAGCCCAAGAAAAAACTATTTATAGCGTGCAACAATTAAACTTTTTCAACTTGCATAAAACTTAATTCTAATGGTGTTTTTCTTCCGAAAATTTTAACCATTACTTCAAGCTTACGCTTTTCTTCAAATATTTTTTCAACAGTTCCATTAAACCCATTAAAAGGACCATCTATTACTTTGATAGTTTCCCCTATGGTATAAGGTATGTTTACATTTTCATCTTTAACAGATAATTCATCTACTTTACCTAACAATCTGTTTACTTCTGCTTGTCTTAAAGGCACAGGCTCTCCTCCTTTTACTTCACCTAAAAAACCAATTACTCCATTTACAGATTTTATGATGTGAGGTATCTCTCCTACTAAATCTGCTTGAACCATAATATAACCAGGAATAAATACCTTTTCCTTGTTTATTTTTTTTCCGTTGCGAATTTGAACTACTTTCTCAGTAGGAACTAAAATTTGCTCAATAAAATCCTGAAGATTTAATCTAACAATCTCAGACTCTATATATTCTTTGATTTTGTTTTCCTTTCCACTTACAGAACGGATAACATACCACTTTTTTGCACTTTTAAGTTCAGTCATCTATATGTATTAAGACTTGATCCATTCAAAGTATCTACCAATAACACCACTAAATACAGTGTCAATTCCAAAAACAAGTAAAGCTAACACTACTGAAAATGCTGCAACAATAACTGTTAAACGCTGCCCTTCAGACCATGTAGTCCAAGTAACATGATTTTTAAGTTCATTATACGACTCTTTGATGTAGTTTATCATTTTTTACTTATTTTATTTATTCTACATAAAAAATTGTTTTGTCTACAATTTCATATTTTGCACGGGTTGAGAGACTCGAACTCACGACACCTGGTTTTGGAGACCAGTGCTCTACCAACTGAGCTAAACCCGTTTCTTTGGGCAATTATTACACTCTACCCGTTATAAAAGTCAAGGCGTCCAGATATAATCAGGACACCTTAAAAAACTTTTAATGTATTATTTTAGTCTAGTATTTCAGTAACCTGACCGGCACCTACTGTTCTACCACCCTCACGGATTGCAAAACGAAGACCAACATTCATTGCAATTGCTTGAAGCAATT
Organism: uncultured Flavobacteriaceae bacterium; assembly: GCA_913061205.1. Classification (GTDB taxonomy): domain Bacteria; phylum Bacteroidota; class Bacteroidia; order Flavobacteriales; family Flavobacteriaceae; genus Marifrigoribacter. Next base: position 9,131 of record CAJXVL010000077.1, read on the forward strand.
CAACGTGTATTGTTAAGTTATCACCTGGCATTACCATTTCAACTCCATCAGGAAGCATAATTGTTCCTGTAACATCAGTAGTACGAACGTAAAACTGTGGACGGTAGTTATTATGGAATGGAGTATGACGTCCACCTTCTTCTTTTTTAAGAACATAAACCTCTGCTTTAAATTTAGCATGAGGGGTAACAGAACCCTGCTTACATATTACCATTCCTCTTCTAATATCTTCTTTAGCAATACCTCTTAGTAATATACCTGCATTATCTCCAGCCTCACCTCTATCTAAGATTTGACGGAACATTTCGATACCAGTAATAGTAGAAGTTAATTTTTCAGCTCCCATACCAATGATATCTACAGCATCTCCAGTATTTGCAATTCCAGTCTCAATACGACCTGTTGCTACCGTTCCACGCCCTGTAATTGAAAATACATCCTCAATTGGCATTAAGAAATCTTTATCAACTTCTCTTAAAGGCTCTTCAATCCATGTATCAACAGCCTCCATAAGCTCCAATACTGTATCAACCCATTTTTTCTCACCGTTTAAGGCTCCTAACGCAGATCCTGCGATTACAGGTCCATTATCACCATCATATTCGTAAAAACTTAAAAGCTCACGAACTTCCATTTCAACTAATTCGATTAATTCTTCATCATCAACCATATCCACTTTATTCATGAATACAACCATACGAGGAATACCTACCTGACGTCCTAAAAGGATGTGCTCACGAGTTTGTGGCATTGGTCCATCTGTAGCAGCAACCACAAGGATAGCTCCATCCATTTGCGCAGCACCAGTTACCATGTTCTTTACGTAATCGGCGTGACCTGGACAGTCAACGTGAGCGTAATGACGATTAGCTGTTGCATACTCAACGTGGGAAGAGTTAATTGTTATACCTCTTTCTTTTTCTTCTGGAGCATTATCAATTTGATCAAAAGATGTTGCCTTAGAATGACCTGCATCTGATAATACTTTTGTAATAGCTGCAGTTAATGTTGTTTTACCGTGATCTACATGTCCTATTGTACCAACATTCAAATGTGGTTTCGACCGATCGTAAGTTTCTTTTGCCATTTTGTATTTATTTAATCTTAGTTATATATTAGTACCTATTAAAACATACTATTTTAATTGAGCCAATGTTGGGAATTGAACCCAAGACCTCTTCCTTACCAAGGAAACGCTCTACCCCTGAGCTACACCGGCTTAAAGATTTTTTTATTTTTCACTAAAGCAATAAAAAATCTTCTGCCCTAGCAGGAATATTAGAGCGGGAGACCAGGTTCGAACTGGCGACATTCAGCTTGGAAGGCTGACGCTCTACCAACTG
>CAJXVL010000078.1 GCA_913061205.1 uncultured Flavobacteriaceae bacterium
ATAATGCAAAAGAAATATTTCCAATTGGCAGTGAAAAAGTACATGCTGGATCTATGTATTTAATAAATGACTCTCCATTATTATTAATTAAAGATGGTTTAGATAATGGTGTTTCTCCTACGTCATTACATGCTTTAATGTTAGATGAGAATGGTGATTTTGCTTGGCCAGAAGAAACGAGGCCATTAGCTACTTATTCAGCAAATAAAAGAAGAATACAATTTACCAAACCAGTAAATAATCAAAGTGTAACTGTTTTTATTGAAGATAAAGGGACTGGTTCCAAAATTTATGCTCAAAATTTCACTGAGGAGACATTAGCAATCAATGATAATGAATTTGAAAGCAATTTATCTTTTATAAACCCAGTTACGACTATCTGGGAAGTAAAAAGTAAAGATACAATTTACGCCATCTCAATATATAATGTATTGGGTCAAACCATTTTTGAATTGAAAAATAATTCTTCAAATGAAGTGTCTATAAATACTGAAATTTGGAATTCAGGAATATATTTAATGAAGGTTAATTCTCAGATAGATATAATTTTAAAACAGATTATTAAAAATTAATACTTTGGCCTCGAGTATGCCAGTTTTATATGTATTTGAAATTAATAGGGAGCTATCAGATTTTTAAAGGATAATTGAGACTGACATTATTTAATAGATTATCGGTTAATTTAACATATATTGCAGATTATTAGTTAATTACAGTTTAAATGTATGAAGAAAATCACTTCTTTATCTTTTGATAAAACATCAGAATAGTTACTTTTGAGCTGACAGGGATAATTGATTTATACGATATTAAGTTCAATATCATTTTTTGATATTTAAAATAAATCAACAATAATTAATACAATTTAAAAAAACACTATTAATGAATTCCCCAAAAAAATATACCTGTGCAATAGCTAGATCAGCTAATATTTTAGGTGATAAATGGAATCTCCTTATCTTAAGAGATATTATTTTGCATAAAAAATCTAGATTTAAAGAATTTATGTCTTCAAAAGAAAAGATAGCCACTAATGTTCTTACAAAAAAATTAAATGTGCTATTGGAAGAAGGTTTTATTGAGAAATTAACTCCTTTAGGGACAAAAAAAAGTACTCGTTATATTGCCTTAGATAAAGGAATTTCAGCATTACCTATTATAATTGAAATGTATTTGTTTTCTATTTACAGTATAGAGGAGTCTGTTTTAGATGATTCTCAAATAGCTATTAAAAATGCGCTTACTACTAATCGTGATCCCTTTGAAGAAGAGATAATAAAACAATATCTTGATTTTTCGGAAGAGCTAAGAGCTCTTTGATTTTAAGTGTTTTAGGTAAATTTTAGAAATAATAATTCATACCTAAATTAAGTGAGCTGTTTTTTATAGTTAATGGATAATATGTAGCAACGTCCCCATAGATAAAACTTAAATCGTTCTCGTATTCTGAGATATAACTGAGAGTTAGTCCTAAATATTTATCTTTATTAAGTTGATACAGTATTCCTACTTTTGGTAAAAAGAAATAGTTTTGATCGTGATCTTTAAAATTAATTGCTTCTATAGAACCATTATAATAATCTGAAGTATATCCATATCCTATCCCTAAAAATGGAGATAATATACCTTTTTTATTAAATACATACTCTAATCCTAATGAGAATCGGTAGTTATTTACTTTATAATTTAATGGTACACCTCCATTTTTAAAATTAGTATCTCCTGAAAAAATCATAGAAAAATCAAAATCTATATATATATTTCCTTGCAGCTTGTCCATAAAACTTGGTGAAGCAGCAAGTCCAAACCCTAACCCTAAACTACTTGAGTTATTGTCGCCATTGCCATTTATATTAACGCTATTCAAACCCCCTATTAAAGCAGTATAAAATCTAAATGTATCAGTGTTATAAGTATTTGCTTTTTTTATTTCAGTTTCAGTTGGTATATAAGTGCCGTATTCACAATTGTTGTATGAATTAGTTAAATTTATTAATGTATTTCCTGAAAACCCTTCTATTTTATTAATATCATCTCTAACGGGATTACAATCATTAAAAAGCAATGATAGGATTCCTGGAATTTGTTTTTTATCAATTTCTAAATTGAATTCCTGATTTTTATTTTCATTAACTATTATAAAATATTCCTCTCCAAGTTCGAATAAAGAAGCCTTTCCAGATACTAAAGTTGTAGCTAAATACTCTTCATTATCAAAGTTGATTTTAGTATAACTAGCAGCTCCAATAGTTGCACTTTTAATAGTTGTAAAATTATAAATAGCTGAACCTCCACTTTTTTTAAATAACACTTTTTTTGAATCATTATCTATATAAACTCTTCCTTCAACATTTTCTCCATTATTCGTGGTAATGGTTCCTGAATGATAATTTTGAGCAACAGTACTATTAAAAGTATAAATGATGAACACAACTAAGGTATAAAATAGTTTCATTTTAATAAGAGATTTTTTTTGTGTATACTCATTTATTGGTTTTAACAACAGGTGGGTATTGAACAAGTATTTTATAGACAATTTCTTTAATTCTTGCCTCTTTCTTTTCGACATTACTCATTACTAAATCACCTTTTCCAATTCCTTGCCATACTAATTCGTTTTTACTATGATCAATTAAATCGATGTACAAGGTGCCTTCTGGAGTAGAAGTAATGGAACTTCCGCCACCAAACCATGCACCATAACCATATCCATAAAAATTGTTATTATACACATCAATGCGCTCTCTTTCTTTGGTGAATAAGCTTACTAACAAATCAGGGTCATTAGAAATAGTCATGCCTTTAGCTTTTAAGTTAGCTTCAATTTGACGCATAATTCGTTTTTTGTCTAAATCGGAAATTTTTGCTTTATCAATCCCTGGTTTATAAAAAGCAAATGTTTGGTACTTGCTAAAATCTGTTAGGGAATCATAATCTGAAACAACTCGAACTGAAGAGCAAGAGCTGAAAATAAAAATTAACAACAGGGAAATAAATTTTAAATTTTTCATGTGTTTATATTATTTTATTAAATCGGTCACCTGCTGTTCGCTATTAGTCATTTTGTTAAGCGATAAACTTTTACCAGGCTCGTTTCTTGAGTTTATTATTTATTAAATAAAGAATCGTCAACGAAATTGGGAAGCGTAACTTTTAGATTTGGATTTTTATCCATCGCTCTTTTTATTGCAAATATGGCTTCGTTATTTCTTGCCCAGCTTCTTCTAGAAATTCCATTGTTTACATCCCAATAGAGCATTGATTCTAGTCGCCTTTGCGCACTACTACTACCATCAAGAACCATACCAAAGCCTCCGTTTATAACTTCGCCCCAGCCAACGCCGCCACCATTATGTATACTAACCCAAGTGGCTCCTCTAAAACTATCCCCAATTACATTTTGTATGGCCATATCTGCTGTAAACTGGCTGCCATCATAGATGTTGGAGGTTTCCCGATAAGGAGAGTCGGTTCCTGATACATCATGATGGTCTCTTCCTAAAATTATATATCCAATGTTACCGTCGGCTATGGCTTTGTTAAATGCAGCTGCTATTTTCATTCTTCCTTCAGCATCGGCATATAAAATTCTTGCTTGTGATCCAACCACCAAATTATTTTCTTGGGCTCCCTTTATCCATTGGATATTATCGTGCATTTGTTGTTGAATCTCAGGAGGTGATGTTTTTATCATTTCTTCTAAAACTTCACAAGCAATTTGATCGGTTTTTAATAAATCTTCTGGTTTTCCTGAAGCACATACCCATCGGAAAGGACCAAAACCATAATCAAAACACATAGGCCCCATTATGTCCTGAACATAACTAGAATATCTAAATTCTTTTAAAGGATTTACAGTATCCAATACGTCTGCACCAGCACGCGATGCTTCGAGTAAAAAGGCATTGCCATAATCAAAAAAGTAAGTTCCTTTTGCGGTATGCCTATTAATAGCGGCTGCATGGCGTCGCAACGTTTTCTTAACTTCTTCCTTAAAAGCTTCTGGTTTATTTGCCATCATTTCGTTGGATTCTTCATAGGATAATCCAACCGGATAATAACCTCCAGCCCAAGGATTATGCAGAGATGTTTGGTCACTTCCTAGGTCGATGTGTAAATCTTCTTTATCAAAAGTTTCCCATACGTCTACGATATTTCCATCATAAGCAATAGAAACAGTTTCTTTATTTTTTACTGCAGTTTTCACACGATTAGTCAATTTCAAAATATCTGAGTATACTTCATCGACCCAATCTTGAGAATGTCTTGTTTCGGTTGCTTTTTTATTGATTTCTGCACATACGGTTACACAACCTGCAATATTACCAGCTTTGGGTTGTGCACCACTCATTCCTCCTAAACCTGAAGTAACAAATAATCCTCCAAAAGGGCTTTTATTGATTTTTCGGAACCCATTTAATACCGTGATGGTAGTTCCGTGAACAATCCCTTGAGGACCGATGTACATATAGCTTCCTGCCGTCATTTGTCCATATTGACTAACTCCTAAGGCATTAAATTTTTCTAGATCGTCCTGTTTGGAGTAATTAGGAATCATCATGCCGTTAGTGACAACGACTCTTGGCGCATCATTATGAGAGGGAAATAAACCTTGAGGGTGTCCAGAATACATCACTAAAGTTTGTTTCTCTGTCATTTCAGATAAGTACTGCATGGTTAATAAATACTGAGCCCAGTTTTGAAAAACTGCACCATTACCGCCATAGGTAATTAATTCGTGAGGATGCTGAGCAACAACATGATCTAAATTATTTTGAATCATTAGCATGATTGCCTTTGCTTGTTCACATTTTCCAGGATATTCATTTATAGGACGTGCATACATCTTGTATTTTGGGCGAAAGCGATACATATAAATGCGACCATAAGTTTCCAATTCATTTTTAAACTCAGGTAGAAGTATTGCGTGGTGTTTTGCATCAAAATAGCGAAGTGCATTTTGAAGAGCTAGTTTTTTTTCAGCTAAAGAAAGTATGTCTTTCCGCTTAGGTGCATGATTAATGGAAGAATCATAATCGATGGATACAGGAAGATTATTTGGTATTCCTTGTTGTATTTCTTTTTTAAAGGTCATAGTTTTATTCAGTATTTTTTTAACAGTCGAGAGAAAGCTATCAATTCTTTTTCTTATCAAACCCATAAGGGCAATGTTTACAGCCATTTTCACAGCAATAGCCACGTTTTAAATGGTATTTCTCTGTAAAGCACTTATAGCCTTCTGGACTTAGGTAGTAATCGCCTTCTTCTAAAGGAATGTATTTTTTAAAATTGGACACTTTACAAAAATAACATTTTCTTATCTTGTTTGGATAATTATTTTGACTTTGGTCTGTTATTATTAAGACATTATACTTATTTACTAAAAAAAAAGATAAGAATGATCATTATTTGTTCCATAATTATTAAATTTAGTATTTTGAACTTCACTAACATAATGGTCTATTAATATGCCTTGTATGCTTATTTATTTATAATTTTGTTGCTTAAATTATTAAAAACATCAGTTTGTTTATAGAAACTAATCAAGTTAGAAATCAAATAATTCCATTAGAAGCATTTTCTATATCAAACGTTAACTTGGTCATTAAAAGAGAAGATCAACTTCACCCTGATATATCTGGAAATAAATTAAGGAAATTAAAATATAATATTTTAGAAGCAAAAAGATTAAATAAATCTACCTTATTGACTTTTGGGGGTGCTTATTCCAATCATATTGCTGCTGTTGCTGCAATGGGAAAAGAATATGGGTTTAAAACTATTGGAATTATAAGAGGAGAGGAGTTAGTTGATAAAGTATCGATTAATGCTACTTTATCGTTTGCTGAAAGTTGTGGCATGCTTTTATATTTTATTTCAAGAGAGGAATATCGTAAAAAAGATGAATTATTTTTTTCTGAAAATTTAAAATCAATTTATGGAGATTTCTACTTATTGCCAGAAGGTGGAACTAACGACTTTGCTGTAAAAGGATGTGCTGAGATACTAACTAATAAAGACACTTCTTTTGATTATGTATGTTCTTCAGTAGGAACTGGAGGTACTATTGCAGGCTTAATTAAGTCTTCTAATTCCTTGCAAACTATTTTAGGCTTTTCAGCCCTTAAGGGAACTTTTCAAACTTCTTATATCAATAAATTTACTAGAAAAAAAAATTATAGAATCCTTGATGATTATTGTTTTGGTGGTTATGCAAAAGTAAACACTGAACTGATCGAATTTATGAATGATTTTAAAAACAAAACAGCAGTTTCATTAGACCCTATATATACTGGAAAAATGATTTTTGGAATTTTTGATTTAATAAATAAAGGATATTTCAAAAAGAATAGTACTATACTAGCGGTCCACACAGGAGGTCTACAAGGAATTAATGGGATGAATGCATTGTTGAAGAAAAAAAATCTTCCAACAATAATTTAACAGCGAACACTCCCCAAAACCTTCTTTTTTTTAATAAGATTTTTCATTAATCGAGTTTACTGAAAACATAAGTTTGGTTAAGCGGTAAAAAAATAATAAGAAAACAGGAAAACTTAATTAAAAACTATCTAATAAAAACAGGTTCATTTTCATTTAAAGTATGCTCATTACTGAAGCCATACCCATCAGTATTAAAGTTTTTTAATTGTTCTAAAGAAGTTACGTTATGATCTAAAATAAAACGCACCATAGATCCTCTTGCTTTTTTAGCAAAAAAAGAAATTATTTTTAGTTTTCCATTTTTAAAATCTTTAAAGATTGGAGAAATAACAGCTACTTTTAATTGTTTAGGTTGAACTGCTTTAAAATACTCTTGACTTGCTAGATTCACAAATAATTCATCATCTTCAAGTTCTTCATTTAAATGATCAGTGATGGAACGACCCCAAAATTCGTAAAGATTTTTATTACTATTTATTTTTAATGGAGTACCCATTTCTAGACGGTAGGCTTGCATTAAGTCTAAAGGTTTTAAGATTCCATACAAACCCGATAAAATTCTAAGCTGTTTTTGCATCGATACTATTTTTTCTTCTTTTAAGGAATATGCATCTAAGCCACCATATACATCTCCAGAAAAAGAATAAACAGCTTGGCGAGCATTTTTATTGGTAAATGGTACTGAAAAATCTTGATAACGTTGGTGATTTAATTCTGCTAAATTATCGCTGATGCTCATCAGTTCCTTGATAGCTTTTTTAGATTTAGCAGCGATTTTTGCATTCAGTATTTCTGTTTTATCTATAAAAACAGGAATTGTAAAATCATTAGTAGGGATTTCACTTTTAAGATCAAGACTTTTTGCAGGAGAAATAACAATTTTCATTAAAAATAGGTATTATTGATTGGTTGAATTGATAGAATATTTTTGCCATTTTTCAATGCATTTTTCAATGTCTTCTGGAATAGGAGAATCAAATCGCATCATTTTTTCTGTAGTTGGATGTTTAAAACCAAGAGTTCTTGCATGTAACGCTTGTCTGGGTAAAACTTTAAAACAATTATCTACAAATTGTTTGTACTTGCTAAAAGTGGTTCCCTTTAAGATCTTGTCGCCTCCATAGCGTTCGTCATTAAATAAGGTATGGCCTATGTACTTTAAATGAACCCTTATTTGATGGGTTCTACCAGTTTCTAATTTACAAGATAATAGACTTACATAGCCTAAGCGTTCTATAACTTTATAATGAGTAACAGCTGGCTTTCCTTTATTTTCGGTATCATCTTCAAATACGGTATTTTGTAATCTATTTTTTGGATGGCGTCCTATATTACCTTTAATAGTTCCTTCTTCATCTTTAACATCTCCCCAGACCAAAGCTATATATTCTCTTTCTGATGTCTTATTAAAAAACTGTTTAGCTAGATGCGTCATTGCTTCTTCCGTTTTTGCAACAACTAAAAGTCCACTTGTATCTTTGTCAATTCGATGCACTAATCCTGGACGATTACTGCTATTGTTTGGAAGGTTGTCAAAATGGAATATTAGTGCATTTATTAACGTTCCGCTATAATTTCCATGGCCAGGGTGAACCACCATTCCAGCAGGTTTATTTACTACCAATAAATCATCATCTTCATAAACAATATCCAATGGAATATCTTCTGGAACTAATAAAAATTCATAGGGAGGATGCTTAAATAACACCGTAACAACATCAGCTGGTTTTACTTTATAGTTAGATTTAACCGCAACGTCATTTGCATAGATATTTCCATCTTTCGCAGCTTGCTGTATTTTGCTGCGAGTAGCGTTTTCTATATAGTTCATTAAATACTTATCAACCCTAAGTGGTTGTTGCCCCTTTTGTGCTATAAACCGAAAATGTTCATATAAATCCTCATTTTCTGGGCCTTCAATTTTATTTTCCTCCATCCTCGTTTTATATTTCTTTTTCTGAATTTTCTAATTAATTTTTAAGTCCTCCTTCACCATCGCCTAAAACTAAATCTATCACCGAAGTTTTTTGAATTTTTTCGCCAGATTTTAGCTTTTTTCCTTTGTAACTCAATTCCAAAACTTCATCCAGAGCAATGTATGATTTATAAGTTATTCTTCCTATTTCGAAACCCATAGATATTAAAGTAGGTTCAGCTTGTCTTCTTGTTTTTCCAACCACTTCTGGAATTTTTAAATACACATAACCAGATCTGTTTAAAGTAAGATAAATTTTACGATTTTCTTTTACAAATTCGCCTGCTTTTGGAATTTGCTCTATTACAGAATATTTTGGAAAATCAGGATTGTAATTAGAGGAATCTATCACCTCAAACCGCAAGTCAATTTCATTCAATTTATTTTCTGCAGTATCTAAACTCATTTTTGCTAGACTTGGTACTTCTATTTTTTGATCATGATTAGTGGTGAATTTTAACCAAAAAAGAATAACAAAAGCTAAGCCTAACAATGCAATAATCGCTATTGATAATTGTTTTAAAAATACTTTGGTAAATAAAAATTTAATAAATGTCATAGCGCATAGTTATTTTACAAAAATATAAAACCTAAAGTTAGTATCTTTATAAATGAATAATGATATTTTTGTAAAACGCACCTTTTAATAAATTGTTATGAGTAAAAAGCATATAGCTGTTGTAATGGGAGGTTATTCTAGCGAATTTGAAATTTCATTAGGGAGTGGAACTGTTGTTTGTGAGCTTTTGGATGCTAATAAATATTTTATCTACCCCGTTCATATATTAAAAGAAGGTTGGAATTATATAGACTCCTTGGGTGAAAAACATCCTATTAATAAAGCTGATTTTAGTTTTTTTAATGGTAAGAATACGATAATTCCAGATGCAGTATTTAATACTATACATGGAACTCCAGGGGAAGATGGTTATCTGCAAGCTTATTTGTCTTTAATTGGTATTCCTCAAACGAGTAGCGAATTTTATCAATCAGCTCTCAGTTTTAATAAAAGAGATTGCTTGTCGGTATTAAGTAAATTTGATGTTTTATGTCCTACTTCTTTTTATATTAATAAAGGAGAACGTTATTCCAGAGCTGAAATATTAAAAAAGGTAGGACTTCCTTGTTTTGTAAAACCAAATAGGGCTGGTTCTAGTTTTGGAATTAGTAAAGTTTTTGAAAATGAAGAATTGGATAGTGCCATTGAAAAAGCATTTGAAGAAGATTCTGAAATCATTATAGAAAAAGCTATCGAAGGGGTTGAAGTATCTGTTGGTGTTTATAATAATCAAGAGAAAGTTATTGTGTTACCCATTACAGAAATTGTTTCTGAAACAGCGTTTTTTGATTACGAAGCAAAATATTTAGGGAAATCTAATGAAATTACACCTGCCCGGATTTCGGTGTCTGAAGCAGAAAAGATAAAGTCTGAAGCGATAAGGATTTTTAAATTGCTTAATATGAAAGGAGTGACTAGAAGTGATTTTATTATTCAGGATGGAATTGTTTATTTTTTAGAAATTAACACCAACCCTGGAATGTCAAAAGAAAGCATTATTCCAAAACAAGTAAAAGAATTTGGATCAACACTAACATCGTTTTTTGATATTCTGATACAAAATGTATTAAAATAAAATAATTTACATTTGAATTATGAAAAAAGCTGTATTTCCAGGTTCATTCGATCCTATTACATTAGGGCATCTAGATGTCATAAATAGAGGATTGGCCCTTTTCGATGAAGTGATCATAGCTATTGGAGTAAATACTGATAAAAAACACATGTTTTCTTTAGAAGAAAGAAAACTACATATCGAAAATGCTTTTAAAAATGAACCGCGAATTAAAGTT
>CAJXVL010000079.1 GCA_913061205.1 uncultured Flavobacteriaceae bacterium
AAGCAAATATATCCTCTGTAAAAGGAATTACAAGTGTTGTGCTTGAGGTTGCTGTAGCTTCTATAGCAGTATGGGTATAAAGCCATTCTTTTTGCAAGTCATTGCTGTTGTCATAGTTGTTATTATCATCAGTTGTACAAGCAACGATAAGTAAAGCTAAAAATAGATAGGATAGTTTTTTCATAGTGTTTAGTTTTAAAACAAAAGTAGTTAATTAAAATGAGGCATAAAAAAACCACCCTAAATTAATAGAGTGGCTAGGCTGTATGAGGGGCATTTTAAAAAGTTTTTTAACAATTAATTCCTCAGGATCACCGGAGTATTATTTATTAAATGAAGCATCATATCTTGTCCATCAACTATACTTTGAAATTCACATTCAATTAAATCTCCTAGAGATTGGAATATTAAAGAAGAAGTATTTGAACTTACTGAAGAGGATATGACTGTTATTGAACTGTAATTACTCCATACATGCCATTATGATCTGAACATTGGTAATAATAAGTTCCAGCAGCTGCAGGTGCCCAACTAACGACACCATTTGTAGTTCCATTATTACTTACGCCACTTACCTGATCACTTGTTCCGCCACCTTGAACTGTCTTGATATAAAATGGATGACTAGCAGCATTTACACTAAAGCTAATTGTCTCTCCAACACTCATTGTTATTGAAGGGTCATTACCGTTAACCTCTCCATTAGCATCAGTTCCTACAAGGGTATAATCGTTATTAGAGCTTGCAGTTACAGAAATTGAGTAAGTAGACGATGGTACATCCGGGGCATCACCATTACTATCGTCATCACTACAAGCAACGATTAATACTGTTAAAAGTAAAATTCCAAATTTTTTAATAGTTTTCATTGTTTTTGATTTTTATTTTAAAATGCTAAAGTAATACATTATGTATAGATTTTTAGGGCGCTACCAAATTTTAAATATGAAACAAATGACCCCTCTAGGCTTATCAACCAAAAAAATTACACCTTAAAATATTGCTATTACGACTGTTGCAAGAACAAGCACTACTTAATAGGCTAACAAATCTAATAAATCTGTTTTAAACGTATTCTTCGATAAATAATTTGATTCTAGATTTGCTGCAAAAGGTATTGGAGTATCCAAACTAGCTACACGCTTAACCGGAGCATCCAATTTTTCAAAACAGTTTTCCATGATCATAGCGGCTATATCGGAAGCAATTCCTCCAAACATAGAATCTTCCTGTAGTATAATTACTTTACCAGTTTTTCTAGCAGAAGTATAGATAGCTTCTGTATCTAAGGGTGCTAAAGTTCTTAGGTCTAATAAATCAGCTGAAACATCGGATAGCGCTTCTAAGGTATCTAAAGCCCAATGAACACCAGCTCCATAGGTAATAATTGTAATATCATTTCCTTCTTTTAAAAGCGATGCTTTACCTAGAGGCAGGGTATAATAATCGGTTGGAACTTCTTGTCGTATACTTCGGTACAAGGCTTTATGCTCAAAAAATAAGACCGGATTTGGATCTTCAATAGCGGTTGTTAATAATCCTTTTGCATCGTAAGGGAACGCAGGATATACTACTTTTAAACCTGGCGTATGTGTAAACCAAGCTTCATTGGTCTGACTATGAAAAGGTCCTGCACCAACTCCAGCACCACAAGGCATTCGAATGACTACATCTGCCTTTTGGTTCCACCTATAATTAGATTTGGCTAATAAATTTACGATGGGATTAAAACCTGAAGTTGCAAAGTCTGAGAATTGCATTTCCATCATCGTCTTGTAGCCATTGATAGAAAGCCCCATTGCTGCCGAAACAATAGCCGACTCACAAATAGGAGTATTTCGAACTCTAGCTTCTCCAAACTCTTCGAAAAAACCGTCGGTTACTTTAAAAACCCCACCATATTCTGCAATATCTTGACCCATTAAAATCAAGTTATCATGACGTTGCATACTTTGTTTTAATCCTTCAGAAATCGCATCAATTAATCGAATGTTTTCCCGATTATCATTTTCTTTAACTTCCTTATATTTAAATTCTTGAAACACATCACTTAATTCTTTACTTACAGATGATTCAATAGCTGGTTCTGCAGAAGCAATTTCTAATCCGTCGTTAATTTCCTTCATAATAACTTGCTTACAGGCTGCTTCAATTTCGCCTGTAAGTATATTTTCATCTCTTAGGAAAGCGGTATAGTTTTCTAAAGGATCTTTTAAATGCCAAGAATGCAATAATTCTTTTGGAACATACTTCGTACCACTAGCCTCTTCATGCCCACGAACTCTAAAGGTCATAAATTCTAATAGTACAGGGCGGGGATGCTCGCGAACATCTGCAACTATTTCTTGTAGTTTTGTATAAACTTCTAAAATATTATTACCATCAATAATGTGAGATTCCATACCGTATCCTTGAGCACGGTCTGATAAGTGATCGCAATTAAACTGTTGCGAGCTAGGAGTAGAAAGTCCATAACCATTATTCTCTATGCAAAATAACACGGGTAATTGCCAAACAGATGCTACGTTTAAGGCCTCGTGAATATCACCTTCACTTGTACCTCCATCACCAGTAAATACAGCACAAACTTTATTATTCTTCTTTAATTTATTTCCTAAGGCAATCCCATCTGCTACTCCAAATTGTGGACCTAAATGCGAAATCATACCCACAATATTATACTCCTGTGTGCCAAAATGAAAACTACGATCCCTTCCTTTGGTAAAGCCGCTAGCCTTCCCTTGCCATTGAGAAAACAGCCTGTCTAAAGGTATGTTACGCCCAGTAAACACTCCTAAATTACGGTGCATCGGCATAATGTATTCATCCGTATCTAAAACAGCAGTTAATCCAACTGATATCGCTTCTTGACCAATCCCACTAAACCATTTGGATATTTTCCCTTGACGTAATAAAATTAACATTTTCTCCTCTATTAAACGAGGCTTAAGCATTAATTTATATAAATTTAATAAGGTTTCATCATCTAGTTTACCTCGGTCGTAATCAAAATGTATAGTAGTTGTTGTATCAGATTTCATCTCTAAATGTTTACGTTTCAAAAGTAGAAAAAAACCGAGTGTATCAAACTATTTCTTTTCATTTTTTATCATTTCTATTCTTATGCTAATTTGGTATATTTGTTTTATTAAAATTTATAGAAATGACAAATATACCAAGTGTTGATTTAGCAGACTTTCTTTCGAATGATCCTGCTAGAAAAGAAAAATTTGTTCAAGAGATTGGAGTTGCTTATTCTGAAATTGGATTTGCATCTGTTAAAAATCATTTTTTAAGTGATGATTTAATGGATAAACTTTATGGGGAAGTCAAAGATTTTTTCGCACTTCCTGAAGAAGTAAAAAAGAACTATGAAATAGAAGGTTTGGGTCGAGGCTACATATCGTTTGGCAAAGAACACGCTAAGGGTAAAAAGGAAGGAGATTTAAAAGAGTTTTGGCATTTTGGCCAAGAACCTTCTAATGATGCAAACTTAATTGAAAAATACCCTGATAATGTAAATGTAACCGAACAACCATCTTTTAATGAGGTGGGATTAGAAGCTTATCGTTTACTGGAAAAAACAGGTATGTATGTGTTAAGAGCACTTTCATTATACATCGGATTGGATGAGTTTTATTATGATAAATGGATTACTGACGGCAATAGTATTTTAAGGCCCATCCACTACCCTCCTATTAAAAATGAACCTAAGGGAGCAGTAAGAGCTGGAGCACACGGAGACATCAATCTAATTACGTTATTAATGGGTGCATCTGCTGGAGGTTTACAAGTTCTTAGGAATGATGGAGAATGGATTGAAGCAAAACCGGAAGCAGGTAATTTAGTAGTTAATGTAGGTGATATGTTAGAAAGGCATACTAATAATAAACTGCGATCTACCATTCACCGTGTGGTGAATCCTCCCAAAGAAGAATGGAAAAATCCTCGATATTCTATTCCATTTTTTATGCATCCTCGAAGTGAAATGAAATTAAACTGCTTAAAAGAATGTATTGACGAAAAACACCCCAAAGCTTTTGATGACATTACAGCAGGTGAGTTTTTAAATCAGCGTTTGCGTGAAATAGGATTGATATAATGGATTTTCAAGATCAATTAAAAAACTTATTCCCAGAACATCAGCTTACTGATAATGACGCTCAAATCGAAGATTCTTCAATTTGGCTGCAAGAGGAACCTATGATTTGTAAATATGAAAAACGAAAAGGAAAACCTACTACCATAATTGAAGGATATACTGGAGCAGATTCAGATTTTAAACGATTAGCAAAAGAAATTAAAAAAATGCTAAGTGTAGGAGGTAGTTTTAAGAATGAACAAATTATTATACAAGGAGATTATCGTGATAAAATTATGGATTTTCTCAAAAATAAAGGGTTTAAAGTAAAAAGAGTTGGTGGCTAAATAATTCACTGCTATTAAAGCTTACCATCCAACTATTAAAAAATCAGGAAATTAAATAATAAAATTTATCCTAATTTACAATTAGCGAGCACTATGCTTTTAAAGAGCTTGTCGATGATGATCAGTTTAATATAATAATGTAACATGAGAATAAAAGAATCAGAATTAATATTAAATTCAGATGGAAGTGTTTACCATCTAAAATTAAAACCAGAACAAATTTCTGAAAACATAGTATTTGTTGGCGATCAAGATCGGGTTGAGAAAATAACGAAACACTTCGACAGTATTGAATTCTCTGTCCAAAAAAGAGAATTTAAAACTCAAACAGGAACTTATAAAGGAAAACGCATAACGGTAATATCTACCGGAATTGGATCAGGTAATATTGATATTGTTTTAAATGAATTGGATGCTTTAGTAAATATTGATCTAGAAAAAAGAACACTAAAAGAGCAGCTAAAAAGCTTAAAAATTGTTAGAATTGGCACTTCAGGATCATTGCAATCTGATATACCCGTAGATTCTTTTCTGCTTAGTACTCATGCGCTGGATTTAAATGGAATGCTTCATTTTTATAAAATTGACGGCATCACGAATCCATTATTAGAAGCAGCTTTTATTAAACATACTCAATGGAATTCAAATAAATCTAGGCCTATTGTAATCAATAACAATCATGAACTAGAAAAATTATTTGAAAGCAATCAAACTTTTAAAGGAATGACTGCCACAAAAGGAGGATTTTATGGTCCACAAGGAAGAGTTTTAAGATTGGCCATTGAAGACCCCTATTTAAATAATAAAATGGATTCTTTTAGTTATAATGGAATTAGAGTTTCAAATTTAGAAATGGAAACTTCTGCAATTTATGGTTTATCAAAGTTATTAGGACACCAAGCACTATCCTTAAATGCAATTATTGCCAATAGAGCTAATGGAACATTTAGTAAAAACCCTGATATGGTTGTTGAAAAACTTATCAAGTATACACTTGATAAATTTGTGGAATAAAAAACTTTAATACGGTTGGGTTCCTAAAATTTTTAAGCTCACTTGTTAAAGACTTTAAAAAATAAAATTAAACTTTAAAGGGCATCAATTAATATTTTACGAACGAACATTTATAATTATAGATGATTAAACGATGCTGTGAACTAAGGTTTTTATTAGCTTAGGAAATAAAATATCAATTCATAAATCAGAAAATGATCAGTTTTGAATTTCAATTACCGGAATGGCCCTAAGAACAAATCCCTAAAATATTGACAAACAAATTATTGAGTAATTTTTTTAAAAAAACATAAAAAAAACGCAACCATTTTTTAAATGATACATCTAAAGAGTGTTAATAAAGAATTATGAAAATATCATTAATTATTATTGGGGCACTATTAATAGCAAATTACTTGTTACTACAATTTAGCAGTAACGATCCAGAATCTCACATGCCAGAAGACGAATAGATTTTTTCTATTACCAACTTATTTGTGGTATTCCAACTTCTTCTAAATAAGTATTAGTTGCGCTAAAATGCTTGTTACCAAACCAATAACCTCTATTCGCACTTAAAGGCGAAGGATGACCACAGGATAAAACTAAATGTTTTTCACTGTCAATCTTTGCCCCCTTTTTTTTTGCAAATCCTCCCCATAATAAAAAAACTACATTTTCTTTTTTTTCTGATAGTAATGAAATAATCGCATCGGTAAATTGTTCCCATCCCTTTTTTTGATGACTACCAGCCTCATGAGACCTGACCGTAAGTGTTGCGTTTAAAAGTAATATACCTTGATCGGCCCACCGTTCTAAGTTTCCACTTTTAGGATAAGGAATTAATAAATCAGATTCTATTTCTTTAAAAATATTCATTAAAGATGGTGGGTGAGATATTGTATCGTTTACAGAAAAGCACAAACCATTGGCTTGATTAATTCCATGATATGGATCTTGTCCAATAATAACCACTTTAACTTTATTAAAAGGTGTTCGATTAAATGCAGAAAAAATTAAATTTCCTGGAGGAAAACATTCATTTAATAGGTACTCTTCTTGTACAAATTGAGTTAAATTTTTAAAATATTCTTTAGAAAACTCATCCTCTAATTGTTCCTTCCAACTTGTCTCTATTTTTACAGTCATATTTAGTACTTTTGAACAAAATTACTAATAAAGAAAAGATAACTAATTATTAATTATTTTAATTATAACCTGTGTCCTCAGAAAATAATAAATCAAAATTTCCTACAGCTCAAACTGTTTTATTAATTATTGCTGGTTTGGTGGCTTTATTAACCTGGTTTGTACCTGCTGGACAGTATGACAGGCTTTCTTATGATAAAGAAACACAAACTTTTACAATATCTCATTTAAAAGAAACAGTTACCTTAGAAGCTACTCAAGAGACTTTAAATAAATTAGAGGTTAAAATTCCATTGGAAAAATTTACCACTGGTGATATCTGGAAACCAATTAGTATTCCTGGAACATACCAAAAACTAAAGCCTCGTCCCCAAGGATTATTGGCATTTATTAAATCTCCTTTAAAAGGCATATTAGAAGTATCTGATATTATACTTTTGGTATTAATAATTGGTGGTCTAATTGGTATAGTAAATTCTACTGGAGCTTTTGAAGCTGGAATCTCTTGGTTAGCGCATGCATTAAAAGGAAAAGAGTATGTTTTAATAATTTTAGTAACAACGCTTATTGCAATAGGAGGAACCACTTTTGGTTTGGCTGAAGAAACCATTGCGTTTTACCCTATATTAATTCCTGTATTCCTTGCCGCTAGATACGATGCAATAGTTGCTTTAGCATCAATTTATATAGGTTCTTCAATGGGAACTATGGCATCTACAGTAAATCCATTTAGTACGATAATCGCTTCTGATGCTGCCGGAATTAATTGGACTGCTGGAATTAACGGAAGATTTGTTATGCTTATATTGGGACTGTTAATATGTATTACTTATATTATTTGGTACGCTCAAAAGGTAAAAAAAGATCCAACAAAATCTATAATTTATAGTCAAAAAGAAGAAATAGAGAAACTATTTGGAGGTATCAATTTCAAAAATAATTTAACTAAATTAACAGTAAGAATGCGATTGATATTAATTGTATTTGTTCTTTGTTTTATGGTAATGATTTATGGCGTTTCTAAATTAGATTGGTGGTTTTTAGAAATGACTTCTGTATTTTTTACTGGCGCTTTATTGATTGGTTTTATTTCAAGAATTAATGAACGGGTTTTTGTAACTACTTTTGTAAAAGGCGCAACCGACTTACTTGGAGTTGCTTTTATTATTGGTATTGCAAGAGGTGTTACTATATTAATGGAAGATGGGCTAATTAGCGATACACTACTTTATTATTCGAGTAATTTAACCAATGGAATGAATAAAGGTTTCTTTATAAATACGATGTTATATACCTATGGTGGATTATCATTTTTTATCCCTTCATCATCTGGAATGGCAGTATTAACTATGCCAATTATGTCACCATTGGGAGATGGTGTTGGAGTGGCAAGAGAACATATTGTAAACGCTTATCAATACGGAATGGGCTTATTTGCATTTATTAACCCTACTGGCTTAATACTAGCATCATTGGCAATTGTAAATATAGGTTATGATAAATGGCTAAAGTTTGTAACTCCTTTAGTTATTATTCTTTTAACATTAACGATGGGGGTTTTAACAATTTCTGTTTATTTATAAAACACATTAATTAAAGAATGATCAATATTCAAAGCAAAACATTAGAAAGTTTAGAATTCCCATTGGTATTACAAGAAATATCTTCAGCTTGTATTACTAAATTAGGAGAAGAAAAAGTATTAGCAATCGTTCCCTTTGATAAACTTGAAGAAATTAATCCTGAACTGATAAGAGTAAAAGAATTTGCAGCTTCATTAAGTGGTGATAATGGGATTCCTAATCATGGCTTTGAGGCTATAGAAAGAGAGTTGTTTTTATTGGACATAGAAAATAGCTCCCTAGAGGTTTTAGGTTTTAGGCGTATTCTCTCAGTTACCTTAACCACACAAACCTTAATTAAATTTTTTAAAAAATTTGAAACATTTTATATTTACTTAAACTCCTATTCAGAAAGCATTACCTATAATCCTTTCTTCTCTGAAGAAATCGTTAAAATAATAGATAAGTACGGATTAGTACGTGATGATGCATCCTCTGAATTATCTGCTATTAGAAAGCGTTTAAAGCATGTAAAAGGAAAAATTAATTCTTCATTCTTAAAATCCTTATCAAACTATATTAAACAAGATTATTTAGATGACATAAAGGAGTCTATAGTTGATAATCGACGAGTTTTAGCTGTTAAAGCAATGTATCGCAAGAAAATTAGGGGTACTGTTTTAGGAAATTCTAAAACAGGTAGTATTGTTTATATGGAACCTCAAGAAACATTAGAATACTCCAATGAATTAAGTAATCTACTGTATGAAGAACAGGAAGAAATAAAGAAAATTTTAAAAACTTTAACTGAATATTTCCGCCCTTATTCATCACTATTAAAGCTTTATCAAGATTATTTAATAACTATAGATGTTTTGTATGCGAAAGCAAAATTCGCGTGTCAAATAGATGGAGTTTTACCTTTATTGTCAAATAAGAGAAGGCTTTATCTAAAAAATGCTTACCATCCTTTACTTTTATTAGCAAATAAAAAAAGAAAAGAAAAAACATTCCCTCAAACTATAGAATTAAATTCAGAGAATCGAATTATCGTTATTTCAGGTCCTAATGCTGGAGGTAAAAGTATTACTTTAAAAACTGTTGGTTTATTACAAGTTATGTTACAAAGTGGGCTTTTAGTACCTACAGATCCACTTAGTGAATTCTGCTTTTTTGATAAAGTTTTAACGGATATTGGGGACAATCAATCTATCGAAAACCAACTGAGCACCTATAGTTATCGTTTAAAAAAAATGAACCAATTCCTTAAAAAATGTAAGGAGAAAACATTATTTCTTATCGATGAGTTTGGTACTGGTAGTGATCCAGAACTGGGAGGTGCTTTAGCAGAAATATTTTTAGAAGTGTTTTATGAACGCAAAGCTTTTGGAGTGATCACCACTCATTATGCCAATTTAAAAATGTTAGCAAATGAATTACCTTTTGCAACAAATGCAAATATGCAATTTGACAATAGAACACTAGAACCTATGTATCAATTAAATCTTGGTGAAGCTGGTAGTTCTTTTACTTTTGAGGTTGCTCAAAAAAATGGAATCCCTTATAGTTTAATTAACAGAGCAAAAAAGAAAGTAGAACGGGGCAAAATACGTTTTGACAAAAGCATTGCTAATCTTCAAAAAGAACGTTCCGAAGTAAGAAAAACTTCAGAATCATTAAAGACTGAAGAGCAAAAAGCAAAAGAACATAGCAAAAAGTTGGAGGAAACCAATAATAGAGTTCAAAGTAAATTAGAAAGTTACCAGGAATTATTTGATTCTAATCAACGCTTAATCAGTTTAGGGAAAAGATTAGATACGCTCGCTAAGCAATATTTAAATAATAAGAAGAAGAAACCTTTAATGGATGAACTTTTTAAATTGGTATTGGTCGAAAACAGTAAGATTAAAAAAACAGTACCAAAAACAAAAGAAATAAAGAAAGTACAAAAAGTAAAGCAACTAGTTATTAAACAAGAGTTAGAAAAGAAAGTTGCCGTG
>CAJXVL010000080.1 GCA_913061205.1 uncultured Flavobacteriaceae bacterium
GTATGGATAAAGCTCATGGTGCTATAACCTATGCTTTAGCGGACACCGCTTTTGGCTTTACAGCAAATACTCATGGGAAGTATGCGGTTTCTATCGAAACATCTATTAATCATATAGAAGCTTTAGAAATAGGGGACTACATTACAGCTGAAGTTACATTGGATCTTCAGAAAACTAAAGTTGGGTTTAATATAGTTGAAGTAAAACGTGGAAACGAATTAGTAGCTCTTTTTAAAGGGGTGGTTTATAGAACAGAAAAAGATTGGAAAAAATAAAATGATTAACGATCTGTGATTTGAGAATTAAGAAGTATAAAGTTTACTTCAACAACATTAAATCCACAGTCTCAAAATAAATTTAATATATAAATTTGAACTTATAAGGATAGTGTTTTAGAAGTGTTTAGCACTTCAAGAATCGTTTAATCCGCAATCAAGAATCAAAATGGAAGCATATATCATAGACGGAATAAGAACACCTATTGGAAATTATAAAGGAACATTATCAGCTATTCGTACCGATGATTTGGGAGCTTTGGTTATTTCAGAGATTGTAAAGCGTAACCCTAATATTCCAAAAGAAGCCTATGACGATGTCATCATGGGCTGTGCAAATCAAGCAGGTGAAGACAATCGAAATGTTGCACGTATGTCATCCTTATTAGCAGGCTTGCCTTTTACCGTTCCAGGAGAAACGGTCAACAGACTTTGTAGTTCAGGATTGTCAGCAATTATTCATGCAAATAGAGCTATAAAAGCCGGTGATGGGGATTTATTTATTTCAGGAGGAGTTGAGAATATGACTCGTGGGCCCTATGTAATCGCAAAACCATCAACAGGTTTTGGAGGAGATTCTAAAATGTATGATTCTACTTTTGGGTGGCGTTTTATAAACCCAAAAATGAAAGAGCTTTATGGTGTTGACGGTATGGGAAATACTGCTGAAAATTTAGTAGAAAAGTATAATATATCTCGCGAGGATCAAGATAAGTTCTCTTATTGGAGTCAAATGAAAGCAACAAAAGCTCAAGAAAATGGGCGTTTGGCAAAAGAAATAATTACTGTTAAAATTCCACAACGTAAAAAAGAGCCAATTCAATTTTCCAAAGATGAATTTGTTAAGCCTATGACATCTTTAGCGGTTTTAGGGAACCTTAGACCTGCTTTTAAAAAAGAAGGAGGAAGTGTCACTGCAGGTAATTCCTCAGGGTTAAATGACGGTGCTGCTGCAACTATTATAGCTTCTGAGAAAGCCGTAAAAAAATACAATTTAAAACCCATTGCACGAATTGTTAGTTCTGCAGTCATTGGTGTAGAACCTCGCATAATGGGAATTGGTCCCGTAGAGGCTTCTAATAAAGCATTGAAAAAAGCAGGATTAACTATAAACGATATGGATGTAATAGAATTAAATGAAGCTTTCGCAGCACAAGCTTTGGCATGCACCAGAGCTTGGGGTTTAGCTGATGACGATCCTCGATTAAATCCAAACGGAGGTTCTATTGCTATCGGACACCCCTTAGGAGTAACTGGAGCAAGAATAACCTATTCTGCAGCCTTAGAATTAAAAGAGCAAAATAAAAAGTACGCATTAATCACCATGTGTATCGGCGTAGGGCAAGGATATGCTGCAATTATTGAAAATGTAAATTAAAATTAAAGTCATGAAAAAACTAGAAAGCTATATTAATGGACAATGGGTTTATGGTTCAGGTGAAGGTGTTCCAATGGTCGATGCTGTTACTGGTGAAATTGTGGCCTTATCTAATACTACAGGTTTTGACCTTTCTGAAGTACTGCATTATGGAAGGCTAAAAGGAGATGTTTTACGAAAAATGACTTTTCAAGAGCGTGGTAATATGCTTAAAAAATTGGCTTTTTACCTTATTAAAAAGAAGCACTATTTTTATGACCTTAGCTATCGTACTGGAGCTACAAAAGTTGATAGTTGGATTGATATAGAAGGAGGTTTTGGTAATTTATTTGCCAACGCTTCTTTACGAAAATTATTTCCTAATCAGTCTTATCATGTAGAAGGAGAACCTATTGATTTGTCTAAAGGAGGCCGATTTATGGCTCATCATATATTAGTTCCCAAAAGAGGGGTTGCAATACATATTAATGCCTATAATTTTCCTGTTTGGGGGATGTTAGAGAAATGTGCAGTTAACTGGATGGCAGGTGTTCCAGCTATAGTTAAGCCAGCGACAAATACTTCTTTTTTAACGGAAGCTGTAGTTAGAGAAATTATAGCATCGAATATCTTACCAGAAGGGTCATTACAGCTAATTTCTGGTTCAGCAAGAAGTATATTAGATGCGGTTGAATCACAAGATGTGGTTACATTTACGGGTTCAGCAATAACAGGTAGGATGTTAAAATCACATCCTAGAATTATCAGTGAAGCGGTACCATTTAATATGGAAGCAGATTCTTTAAATTCATGCGTATTAGGAGAAGATGCAATTCCAGGGACTCCAGAATTTGATATATTTATAAAAGAAGTACGTAAAGAAATGACCGTAAAATGTGGTCAAAAATGTACAGCAATTAGAAGAATTATTGTTCCTGAAAAACTAATTGAAGATGTCCAAATTGCCATAGGGCAACAATTAGATAAGGTCATAATTGGTGATCCAAGATTAAAGGAAGTTAGAATGGGTGCTTTGGTAAATAAAGATCAAGTACAAGAAGTGAAGGAACGAGTTGTAGAATTAACAAAAACTGCTAAAATGGTTTATGGTAACTTGGATGAAGTATCGGTGATTGGTGCAAATTCCAAAGATGGAGCCTTTTTAGCTCCTATACTTTTAAGGGAAGATGATCCATTTGTAAATACAGAAATTCATGAAATTGAAGCATTTGGACCAGTTAGCACATTAATGCCTTATAAAACATTGGATGAAGCAATTCATTTAGCACACTTAGGAAAAGGATCCTTGGTGTCTTCTATCGTCACTAATAGTGATTCAATTGCAAAAGAATACGTAGTTGAAGCTGCTACCCATCATGGCAGAATATTAGTTTTAAATCGTGAAAATGAAAAAGAAAGCACGGGTCACGGTTCTCCTTTACCTACTTTAGTTCACGGTGGTCCTGGAAGAGCTGGTGGTGGAGAAGAAATGGGTGGAATGCGTGGTGTTAAGCATTATTTACAACGATGTGCTATTCAAGGAACTCCGACTACCTTAACAGAAATTACAGGAATTTATCAGCCAAAAGGAGCTTATAAAGAAACAGATAAACATCCCTTCGCATATCATTGGGAAGATATTGAACCAGGAATGTCTCTTAAAACTCATAAACGAACGATAACCGATGGTGATATTGTAAATTTCGCAAATTTAACTTGGGATCATTTTTATGCACATACCGATATTACTTCTCTTGATGGAAGTATTTTCGAAAAGAGGACTGCTCACGGTTATTTTATATTAGCTGCTGCTGCAGGTCTTTTTGTATATCCTAATAAAGGTCCTGTTGCTGCAAACTATGGATTAGAAGATTGTCGTTTTTTAAGACCTATTTATCACAATGATACCGTTTATGTTCGATTGACCTGCAAGCAAAAGATCGATCGAGATGAAAGAGGAAAAGAACATCCCTGCGGAATAGTTAAATGGTATGTTGAAGTTTTTGATATTGAAAATGAATTGGTTGCAATTGCAACAATATTAACAATAGTTCAGAAAAAACAAACTGTTTTTCTAGAGATGACCTCCAAAAAGATTGAAGAATGTTTAAAAAAATTGACTGAAAAATCAAAACCCAATTGGGGAATGATGACTTCACAACATATGACCGAGCATTTAGAATTGACTTATCGAATTGCATCTGGAGAAATCCAAGATTTTGAAATAGTAACACCAGAAAAATATTTAGAAAAAGTACAAGAATCTCTTTATAACTTTAAACCGATGCCTTCAGGATTCGATTTTCCACTGTATAAAAAAGGAAAATTAGAAGAACTAAAACATGAGAATTTACAAAGTTCTAAATTAAAATTATTGGAAGCAAGAAAACAATACATCAATTTTTATAAAGAAAATCCCGATGGACTAGTTAAGAATGCAGTATTTGGTTTTTTAGAAAAATATGAATGGCAATTATTAGAACGCAAACACTTAAATCATCATTTTAAACAATTTGGATTATTATAACTATGGAAGCTTACGTAAATCAAAATATACAAAACGGTATTTCAACCATTGAGTTCTTTCATCCTGCACATAATAGTTTACCGGGGACAATTCTAGCTGAATTAGTTAAAAATATCCACGATGCAGGATCAAATAATAAGGTTAAGGTTATTGTTTTAAAAAGTGGTGGAGCGCGTACTTTTTGTGCTGGTGCTAGTTTTGAAGAGTTAATAAATATCAATGATGCAGAAACCGGAAAGGTGTTCTTTTCAGGATTTGCTAATGTTATAAATTCAATGCGAAAGTGTCCAAAATTTATAATAGGTAGAATACAAGGCAAAACTGTTGGAGGTGGAGTTGGCATTGCATCAGCTACCGATTATTGTATGGCAACAAAATTTGCGTCCATTAAATTAAGCGAGTTGAATCTTGGGATAGGACCTTTTGTAGTTGGACCAGCAGTTGAAAGAAAATTAGGACTCAGTGGAATGTCTCAAATAGCTATCGATGCTAATTCTTTTTATAGTGCTGACTGGGCAAAACAAAAAGGATTGTTTGCGCAAGTATACGAAAGCACGGAAGAAATGGATAAAGCGATACAATCTTTTGCAGAAAAGTTATGTAGCTACAACCCAGACGCAATGAAAGAAATGAAAAAAGTTTTTTGGAGCGGAACTGAAGATTGGGACGATTTATTAGCGGAACGAGCTGCGATTTCGGGTCGCTTGGTTTTGTCTGATTTTACAAAAGAAACTTTAAAGAAATTTAATTAGATGTTTTATAGTTTTAAAGGACATATACCTGTAGTAGACGAAAGTAGTTTTGTACATCCTTTAGCAGCTGTTACTGGAAACGTACTCATTGGAAAAAACTGCTATATAGGTCCTGGAGCAGCAATTCGAGGAGATTGGGGAGCGATTATTTTGGAAGATGGTGTTAATGTTCAAGAAAATTGTACGGTCCATATGTTTCCTGGTAAAACAATTGTTTTAAAAGAAGGAGCGCATATAGGACATGGAGCAATTATTCATGGAGCGAACTTAGGTCGTAATTGTCTTATAGGAATGAATAGTGTAATAATGGATGATGCAGAAATAGGAGATGAATGTATTGTAGGTGCAATGGCTTTTGTGAAAGCGGAATCTATTTTTTCTAATAGAAGTTTAATTGTTGGTAATCCAGCAAGAGTGATAAAAGAAGTTACCGATGAAATGATGGAATGGAAAACGGCTGGCACAAAGCTATACCAACAATTACCATCAGATTGCCATGATAGTTTAAAAGAAGTAGCCCCTCTTCGTGAGGTCCCAAAGAACAATCCTAAACAAGAGGATTTTTATAAAACCTTAGCTGAATTGAAAAGAAATAAATAATGTCAGAATACAAATTCAAAATGCCTAGACTTGGCGAAAGTATCACTGAAGCTGCCATCATTAAATGGTTTAAAAATGTGGGCGATGCCATAGATCAAGATGAGGTATTATTAGAAGTTGCAACAGATAAAGTTGATTCTGAGGTTCCTTCATTGGTTTCCGGAATAGTTACAGAATTATTATTTAAGCAAAATGATGTAATTTCTATTGGAGAAACTATAGCTATTATTAAAACCGATGGAGTTGCTTTACCAACTGAAAAAAAAGAAGATCATAAACAAAATCCTGTAAAAGAGGCCGATAAAGCAACAAATAAATCTTCTCAAAAAATTAAACAAGGAGCATTTAATGTATCCAATTCAAATTTATTTTTCTCTCCGTTAATAATCAGTATTGCAAAAGAACAGCACATTAGTTTTGAGGAATTAGCTCGGATACCTTTAACAGGAGACAAAGGACGTTTGCGAAAAAGTGATTTGATGAGCTATATTGATGAAGGTAGGCCCTTTAAATATGCGCAGCCTGTTGGTACAGATAATGGTTTTAAAGTACCGGATTTAAAGTTTGATAAAGGAACCGGTAAAATTGTAGAGATGGATCGCATGCGCCAGATGATTGCTGACCGTATGGTTTTTAGCAAACACACTTCTCCGCATGTTACAGCATATGTAGAAGCAGATTTAACCGAAATGGTGCATTGGAGAAATCAAGCAAAAAATCCTTTTCAAGAAAAGTATAATGAAAAATTAACTTTTACCCCTCTATTTATTGAAGCAGTAGCTAAAGCAATAGTAGATTTCCCAATGATCAACTCTAGTTTAGATGGTAAAAATATTATTGTAAAGGACACCATTAATATTGGGATGGCAACCGCATTACCTTCTGGTAATTTAATTGTACCCGTTGTAAGAGATGCAGATAAAAAAAACCTTAAAGAATTAGCTTCTGCAATCAATTCGTTGTCATTAAAAGCAAGAGAAAATAAATTAAAAGCTGATGATACTAGTGGTAGTACATTTACGATATCTAATGTTGGAACTTTTGGTTCCGTAATGGGAACTCCAATTATTAATCAACCCGAAGCAGCAATTTTGGCTACTGGAATTATAAAGAAAAGAGCTGAGGTGATGGAAAGGGCAGAAGGAGATACAATAGAGATTAGGCATATGATGTATTTGTCACTTTCTTTTGACCACAGGATTGTAGACGGATTTTTAGCTGGATCCTTTTTAAAAAGAATTGCAGTAAACTTAGAGGGATTTGATATAAAAAGAAAAATATAATTATATGAGTCGTATCAAAAACAATAAAAAATACCCATGAAAAATATAAAAATTACAAAAACGGAACATTCAACACTGAGTGAATTAGATTTTGATAATATTCCTTTAGGAAAGATTTTTACTGATCATATGTTTATTTGTGATTATGAAAATGGTACTTGGAACAATCCTCGCATCATACCAATGCAAACTATTGCATCTCATCCAGCAACGATGGCTTTACATTATGGACAAGCAATCTTTGAGGGTATGAAAGCTACATTAGATAGTAATGGTACTCCACTATTATTTCGTCCTAATAAAAATGCAGCAAGACTTAATTTTAGTGCGGATCGTATGGGAATGCCAAGTTTCCCTGAAGACCTTTTTTTAGAAGGTTTAAAGCAATTGGTGAACCTTGATAAGGAGTGGATTCCTAAGAAAAAAGGAAGCGCCATGTACTTGCGGCCTTTTATGTACGCAGATGAGCATTTTATTGGTATGCGTGCTGCAACAAGCTATAAGTTTATTATTATTTGTTCCCCTGCGGGTCCATATTTTAGTGAGCGAATTAAATTATTTGCGGAAAAAAATTACATTCGTGCGGCAACCGGAGGAACCGGAGAAGCGAAAGCAGCTGGAAATTATGCAGCAGCAATTAAACCTACAGAAAATGCAAAAGCCAAAGGATATAATCAAGTGCTTTGGTTGGATGCTGTTGAGCATAAATACATTCAAGAAGTAGGAACCATGAACATTTTCTTTAAGATCAACGGAAAGATTATTACTCCTTTTAGAGATGGTAATATTTTAGATGGAATCACAAGATTGAGTGTGATTGATTTATTAAAAATTAAAGGGTTTGAAGTAATAGAGCGACCTATTTCGATTGATGAAGTTAAGGAAGCATCAGAAAACGGAACATTAGAAGAAGCTTTTGGAACAGGAACTGCTATAGGAATTGCATACATTCAAGAAATTGGAACTGATGAAGGAATCATTCATGTTTCCAATACAAGTCCGGTAGGCGAAGATATAAATAATACCTTAAATGGTATTAAAATTGGTGAGATTCAAGATTCATTTGGTTGGATGATACCAGTGGCTTAATAGTTTTAATAAAAGAGTTTATTTAAAATAAAATTATTTGAAAGATAATTCAATTCATAAGAATCTATTAGAAAAAGGGTTTTCTAACCTCTGCACTGCAAAAGCGATGACTGAGGAATATGAAGTAAACTTTAAAGAGGTTTCAAGATATGTTCATGCAACCTCTAGAGGGCATGAAGTAATACAAACTGTTGTTGGAATGCAATTGTTGCCGCAAGATTATGCTTTTCCTTATTATCGCGACGATGCTATGTTATTAGCTTTTGGTATGACTCCTTACGAGTTAATGTTACAAATTTTAGCAAAAAAAGAAGATCCATTTTCTGGAGGTAGAACCTATTATTGCCATCCTAGTTTGAAAGATGAGGATAAACCTAAAATTCCACATCAAAGTTCGGCTACTGGAATGCAGGCTATTCCAGCAACTGGAGTAGCGATGGGAATGCAGTATAAAGAACTAGTAGATTCAAAATCAGATTCTAAATTATTTAATACGCTTGATGTAAATCGTCCAATTACAGTGTGTTCTCTTGGTGATGCATCTGTAACTGAGGGTGAAATATCGGAAGCCTTTCAGATGGCAGCATTAAAGCAACTTCCAATATTATATTTAGTACAAGACAATGGATGGGATATTTCTGCAACTTCTGAAGAAACCAGAGCTCAGGACGCTTTTGAGTATTCAAGAGGCTTTAAGGGATTAGAAGCCATATCTATTGATGGAACTGATTTTGAAGAATGTTTTAATGTGATACAATCTGTAATAAAAACAATCAGAAAAGAAAGACGCCCTTTTTTAATTCATGCTAAAGTTCCTTTGTTAAATCATCATACTTCTGGTGTAAGAATGGAATGGTATCGCGATGATTTGGAGGAGGCAAGAAGTAGAGATCCATATCCAAAAATGAAGCAATTATTAGTGGAAAATGGTTTTTCAGAACAAGAAATAAATGACATTGAAGTCTCCGCAATTGAAACGGTAAAAAAAGCTTTAACAAAGGCACTAAAAGCAGAGGATCCTAAGCCAGAGGATTTATTTACTCATGATTTTGCACCTACATTAATTACAGAAGAGCTAGGTGTGAGAACTCCTGAAAATGCGAATAAAGTAGTTATGGTTGATTGTGCTTTATTTGCTATTGAAGAGTTAATGAAAAAGCATAAAGAATGCTTGGTGTATGGACAAGATGTTGGAGGTAGATTGGGTGGTGTGTTTAGAGAAGCCGCTACCTTGGCCCAAAAATTTGGGGATCATCGTGTTTTTAATACGGCTATTCAAGAAGCTTTTATTGTGGGAAGCACCGTAGGTATGAGTGCAGTTGGATTAAAACCTATCGTTGAGGTTCAATTTGCAGATTATATTTGGCCAGGATTAAATCAATTGTTTACGGAGGTAAGCAGAAGTTGTTACCTCTCTAATGGTAAATGGCCAGTATCTATGATTTTAAGGGTTCCTATTGGGGCTTATGGAAGTGGCGGACCGTATCATTCATCTTCAGTAGAAAGTGTGGTAACAAATATCAGAGGTATTAAAATAGCATATCCTAGCAACGGAGCCGATTTAAAAGGATTAATAAAAGCTGCTTATTATGACCCAAACCCAGTTGTTATTTTAGAGCATAAAGGCTTGTATTGGAGTAAAGTTCCAGGAACAAAAGGAGCTACTTCTGTAGAGCCAGCAGAGGATTATATTTTGCCTTTTGGAAAAGCATGGGTGCTTCAGGAAATTTGGAAACAGGAAGAAGAAGAAACGGTATCGATTATAACCTATGGCATGGGTGTTCATTGGGCGATGAATGCATCAGAGGAATTAGGAATGCAAGATAGAATTGAAGTAGTTGATTTAAGAACCTTACATCCATTAGACTATAAGACCGTTTTTAATTCGGTAAAAAAATGCGGAAAATGTTTAGTCGTTACAGAAGAACCATCGGAAAATAGTTTTTCAAGAGCCTTACAAGGTAGGATTCAAGAAGAATGCTTTAACTATTTAGACGCACCAGTTATGTTTGTTGGTAGTAAGAATATGCCTGCAATTCCATTAAATTCGACTTTAGAGCAAACAATGATTCCAAGTACCGAAAAAGTGAAATCAAAAATTCAAGAGTTGTTAAATTATTAAATATCTAATTATGAAAAACTTACTAAAATTATTTATGTTTTTTGCATTTATAACTATGAATGCCCAATGGACCACAGATACCGTTTTAAATACCTTAGTA
>CAJXVL010000081.1 GCA_913061205.1 uncultured Flavobacteriaceae bacterium
AATCGTGCACCATTTTCGTTAGCAGCTATTAATTGATTTTCTAAATCTAACATGTCACTATTCTGATAACGATATCTTGCTGCTTTACACAATCTAACTCCATCTATTATGGAGGCATGATTTAAAGAATCTGATATGATAGCGTCTTCTTTTGTTAATAAAGGCTCAAAAACTCCTGCATTGGCATCAAAAGCTGCAGCGTATAATATAGTATCCTCTGTTTGATAAAATTCTGCGATTTTTTGTTCTAATTCTTTATGAATATCCTGGGTACCACAAATAAAGCGTACTGATGACATTCCGAATCCATGAGAATCCATAGCGTCTTTTGCGGCTTGAATAACATCTGGATTATCTGAAAGTCCTAGATAATTATTAGAACAAAAGTTAATTACTTCTTCACCGGTAGAAATTTTAATCACGGCACTTTGTGGTGAAGTAATTATTCGTTCCGTTTTATATAGACCCTTGTCTTTTATTTCTTGAATTTCTTTTGAAAGATGATTTTTAATAGTACTATACATGGTTTTTATTTAAGAGTACAAAATTAAACTTTTTTTAGTGTAATTCCCTCCATAGAAGAATAGATTACTATTTTTTCTGAAATAGTGTATCCCATTTCTATTAAAGCAGATCCATAACTATTTATTTGACTTTCATGCTTAGGGTGAAAGACTCCAGTTTTGTAGTCTATTATGGTAATAGAACCGGATTTATTTATATTCAAACGATCTGGAATTAAAACATTGCCTTTTGTTGTTATTATTTTTCGTTCTACCTCAATCTGATCTGTAGTATTGAAAAAGTGATTTAATTCTTTATGATATACGATTCCGTTTAATATATTTTTCAAATAATTCTTTTCTTCTAGAATTAAAGTAGTGTGGTTTTTTATTTCTTCTAAAACAATTGGCAAATCTTTCTCCTGGATAATATTTTCCATAAACTCATGAACTAAATTTCCTGAATCAATAGCTCTTTCTGAATCTGTACCCCATATAAAAGCATCTTTTGTAACTAAGTTTAAATCGTGTTCTTCTGGAGCTGTTGATAGGTATAAAGGGGAATTGGTTTTTTGCTCAGATTCCTTTTGTTTAGAACTGTTTTTTTGTGACTCCCCAAATTCATAAACCATCTTCTCGTCATCCCAACTATTGTTATGCTTTAAAAATTCTGCTAAAAACTGATTATACGTTTTTATTTCGTTGTTAGTAACTGCTCTTGGTTTGTTTGCAAATACATATAATTGAACTGCAGCTCTTGTTAAAGCAACATACAATAAGTTAATATTATCCAGTTCTAATGTTTCTTTTTGTTGCTGATAAATAGCTGCTCCTTCCTCACCAAATTCTTTAATTTTGTTGATCCCGCAATAAAGTAAAGATTCTTCAAAATTAAGATTATCATCTTTTAACTGATACCAATTTATAGGTTCATTTTCTTTATAAATAGCAAGATCTGCATAGGGAAATATTACCACAGGAAACTCTAAACCTTTTGCTCTATGTACAGTCATTAGTTGAACTCCGTTAATTTCTTCGTTAATTGGAATACTGGCTTTTTCTTTTTGAGCTTCCCATTCTTCTAAAAATTCAAGCTTATTGGAGTTTGGTTTTAAACTAAAATCAAAAATCATATCCATTAAACCAAATAAGTAACCATCTGCATTTTTAAATAATTTAAATTTTCTGATTACATATTCAAAACTTTCATAAAGGGGTTTTAATTGCATTTCTTCAAAATTGAAATCCAATTCGAATTTTAAATAACTTAAAAAATCTTCTTTATTTTTTAATGAACTGAAATAAGTGTGTTTTTCTTTAGAAATAGATAAATGATCATATAAAAATTCTAAAAAATTAATTTTTATTTCTTCATTATTTAAATATAAGCTTAAGGTTAAGCAATCAATTAAAAAAAGTACAACAGGTGAATGTTGTAATAATAGTGTTTCTGAAGAAACTACGGTTATTCCCTTTTCTTGAAGAAAACTTCCCAGCACAATACCATCTGCTTTTTTACGAGTAAGAATACAAATATCCTTTTCTTGAAAATCATTTTCTAATAAATTTAAAATGGTTTCGTATACGTTATATGTATAAATTTCATGCGATTCTTCCTTGTTCTTAAAATCTAAAAACTCAAGCTTTACATAACCTCCAGTATGATTAGTGCTTTTTTGTTCATTCCCTTTTTTATAGATCTCTTGATGTAAGGTACTTTCAAAATGAGTTGATATAAATGTAAAAAGAGCATTATTAAAATCTACTATTTCTTTGTGAGACCTATAATTTGTTGGTAAGTTATATACTTTTTTCTGTATTGGGAATGGGTTTTCAAATGTAGTTAGTCCAATAAATTGTTCAGGCAATCCGCCTCGCCACCTATAAATAGATTGTTTAGCGTCTCCCACCAACATAAGACTTCCTTGTTCACCATCTTGAAATTGTTGCGTAATAGTATTATTTATTAAAGGGACCAAATTTTGCCATTGCAATAAGGAAGTATCTTGAAACTCATCAATAAAAAAATGACGATACCGTTCTCCTAATCGTTCGTAAATAAAAGGTGTTGGCTGGTGTTTTATTTCAGAATTAATAAGCTTATTAAAATCTGAGATTGGTACTATGTTTTGTTCTTCTTTGAGTACATCAATTTCTTGATTTACAAGGTTGATGACCGATAAGGGTATGCTGCTTTTTTGTAATTCCTTATATAATTGATGTTGAAATACCAACTTCTTAATTTCAACATATTGCTCTAATAAAACAGGAGTCAACGAATCTATTTTTGATGAAATATCTTCAGCTGTTGCTGCTTTGTATAATAGTTTACCTCCTTCTTGTAAATTTTCAAGAAGCTTATTTCCATAAACATTATAATCCTCATTTATTAACTTCTCAAAATGATTTGGAAGTGTTTTTCTCATAAAATTCTCTGGCTGAAGTCCTTTATTTTGTATTTTTTGTAAAACAGCACTTGCTTTATCAGTTATTTCTTTAGAAAGGCTACTTTTTTTTGAAACTAATTGCTTTTTAAATTCAAGAAAGTCCAATAAGCTTTTCTTTTTCAACTTTTCTAAATGACCCGCGTCATTTTCATTAAATATTAATTTCGCAGCCTTTGTAATGTCTTTCGAAACATCCCAAGATTTATCTTCATCAATTTTTTCTAAAGAATATTCAATTATTGTTTTGGTAATTGTTTTGTTTTCTCCTGCTTTTGAAATTAATAAGTCTACAGCTTGCGTTAATAACTTATCAATATCCAAGCTTACATCAAAATTTCCTGAAAGTTTTAAATCTCTTGCAAAAGTTCTAATTAATCGATGGTTAAAACTATCAATGGTTTCCAAGCTAAAACTTGAGTAGTTATGTAATAGATGATTTAATATTTTTTTAGATTTAAATTGAATATTTTCTAAAGTTAATCCTGTTTCTTCAACAATATGATTGACCATATCTGTTGGATCAGTAATTATTGTTTTTTCAGAAAAAGAAATAAGGTTAGAAACGATTCTTTCTTTCATTTCTTTAACTGCTTTGTTGGTAAAGGTAATTGCCAGTATATTTTTATAATAACCTTCTTGGTTTGATTTTAGTATGATTTTTAAATATTCTTTAACCAATGTAAAGGTTTTACCACTTCCTGCAGCGGCATCGTAAATAACAAATGGAGTTCTAGTGTTCAATAAAAAAGCTTTCCGTAAAGATAATTAATTTGCTGATTTCAACAGACATATTAGAATAATCTATGAAACTATAAAAATGAAGTATTTACGTTTTATGTATTACCCTAATTATTACGTATTTTTGAAAAAAGAACCATTTTAATTAAAAATATATAATTATGTCATTTACATTACCACAATTAACTTACGGATTTGATGCATTAGAGCCAAATATTGATGCAAGAACGATGGAAATACACTACGGAAAGCACCACCAAGGTTATACCAACAACCTTAATGGAGCAATTGAAGGAACTGATTTAGAAGAAAAATCAATTGAAGCTATTTTAAAAAACTTAGACATGAATAATGCTGCTGTTAGAAATAATGGTGGTGGGTTTTATAATCATAGTTTATTTTGGAAAGTAATGTCCCCAAATGGTGGTGGCCTGCCAACAGGAGAAATTGCGAATGCAATCAATGATTCGTTTGGTAGTTTTGAAGCATTTAAAGATTCATTTTCTGCTGCCGCTAAAACACGTTTTGGCTCAGGTTGGGCATGGCTATGTGTACTTGAAGGAGGAAAACTAGAAGTTTGCTCTACTCCAAATCAAGATAACCCCTTAATGCCAGGTATTGGTTGTACTGGTACTCCAATTTTAGGACTTGATGTTTGGGAACATGCTTATTATTTAAATTATCAAAACAGGAGGCCTGATTATGTAAATGCCTTTTTTAATGTAATTAATTGGGAGGAAGTTTCTTCTCGATATGCAACAAATAAATAAAGCTTAATTTTTAATTAAAAAAACCTCGCTTTCAGCGAGGTTTTTTTATGCTTTAATATTATTGAAAAAAGGGGAAACGTTTGTTTCAAAATAAGTAATAAGGCCAGAAAATTAGCTACCCCTTTTTTAAATTTGGGGCATAAAAAAAGGTAAACAAGTGTTCACCTTTTTTTTGCCCCAAATCTACCATTAACTTAACCTACTTATGCTATGGTATACCCAAACATAACACATTTATCAAACAATCATAGGTTTTTCTTTTTTTTTTAGACCAAATGCACTTTAAGTTCGGCAAAGTGTATTGTGTTGTGAATTAACATTATACATAGAAATAAATGGTGATAAAATGGCAAATACTCCCACCTAATACAAAGACATGGAAAATTGCATGATTATAATTAATTTTTTGAATACTATATAATACAGCTCCAATAGTATAAGAAACTCCTCCTCCAAGAAGCCAATAAAACCCTTCAATCGATATATTATTTATGATTGGTTTTATTACTATTATAACAATCCAGCCCATTAATACATAAGCTACTGTAGAAGCTTTCTCAAACCTTCCAGTGTAAAAAAGCTTTAATACAATTCCAATGAATGCAATACCCCAGACAATTCCAAAAATTATCCAGCCTAATGAACCTTTTAAAGTTATTAAGGCAAAAGGAGTATAACTTCCTGCAATTAGGATATAAATAGAAGCATGGTCAACTATATTTAATTGCCTTCTTCTTTTTGGATCTTTTGAATTATGAAATAATGTAGAAGCTGCATAAAGAATTATTAAACTAACACCAAAAATACTAAAGCTAATTAATCGCAATAAACTACCTTCATTAATTGCTTTTGATATTAAAAAAATAAGCCCTATTATACTTAGTAGAAGTCCTAAAGCATGGGTGTAAACATTCCATTTTTCTTCTAAAGGAGCATAATTTTTTGCTGACTCTTTGCCTTTCATTTAAAGAGTGATTATTGACATTATTAATAGGCTCTTTCCGAGTTTCCTTCTATAAAATTAATATATGCCTTATTTACTACTCTATTACCACCCGGAGTTGGGTAATTACCAGTAAAGTACCAATCACCAAGGTTATCAGGACAGGCTTTATGTAGGTCATCTACTGATTGAAAAATTACTTTTACATCGGCTTTAATACTTTTTTCACTTATTATTTCAGCTATTTTATCTGAAATTTCCTCATCTGTAAAAGGGGCATATAATTCTTTAACATGATTAATTTGTTCAGAGTCTGGTGAAGTCTCTTGACCTTTACATTTAGTATAGATGGCATCCACGATATTTTCTGTACCTCGATCTTTGTGCAATGCTAGTGCCGCTTGAAAAGCTATTAATGCTTCCAATCGAGCCATGTCAATACCGTAGCAATCTGGATATCTAATTTGTGGTGCCGAAGAAACGATTACAATTTGCTTAGGATTTAAACGATCTAACATTTTAAGAATACTCTTCTTCAAAGTAGTTCCTCTAACAATACTATCATCAATAATAACCAAATTATCTTCTTTTTTTACAACCCCATAAGTAACGTCATAAACATGAGCAACTAAATCATCTCTGCTACTATCTTCTGTAATAAAGGTTCTTAATTTTACATCTTTAATTGCAATTTTTTCAGTTCTAATTTTATGTGATAATATTTCTTGAAGTCTTTCATTTGTTAATCCTTCTTTTTCTTTAAGAATCGCATCGTTTTTTTGGTTGTTTAATTCATCTTGTGCAGCCTCTAACATACCGTAAAAAGATGTTTCTGCAGTATTTGGAATAAATGAAAAAATGGTGTTTTTTGTATCGTTCTTTATTGCTTTTAAAACCTTTGGCATTAGAAGTTTTCCTAAAGTTTTCCTTTCCTGATAAATTTCGGCATCACTTCCTCTTGAAAAATAAATACGCTCAAATGAACATGATTTTTTCTCTAATGGTTCTAATATTTTCGAAATAGACATATATCCATCTTTTCTTAAAAGAATTGCATGGCCAGGATCTAACTCTTTAATTTCTTCAAAAGGAACATTAAATACTGTCTGAATTGCTGGTCTTTCTGAGGCCACTACTACTACTTCGTCGTCTTTATAATAAAAAGCTGGACGAATTCCAGCTGGATCTCTAAATACAAACGAATCTCCATGACCTAGTAATCCAGCCATTACATAGCCTCCATCCCAATGAGTAGCAGATTTTCGCAAAATTTTTGCAAGATTTATATTTTCAACAATAAATTGAGAAGTTTCGATTTTTGTTAGTCCTTTTAGTTTCCCCTTTTTGTATAGTTTTCTAACTGCATCATCTAAAAAATGACCTATTTTTTCCATAATAGTAATGGTGTCCGTTTTTTCCTTGGGATGCATTCCAAGATTAATTAAATCGTTAAAAAGCTCTGTAGTATTGGTCATATTAAAATTTCCCGCAATAATTAAATTACGATGCATCCAGTTATTTTGTCTTAAAAAAGGATGCACATGCTCTACACTATTACCTCCAAAAGTTCCATATCTCACGTGACCTAACATCAATTCCCCTAAATAAGGGATGTGTTTTTTCTGAGCTGAAACATCATTTTTATAGGCGGGATGTTCGGTTAATTCGTTATTGATACGGTTATTTATCTTTGAAAATATGTCCTGT
Source organism: uncultured Flavobacteriaceae bacterium (assembly GCA_913061205.1). Lineage (GTDB taxonomy): Bacteria > Bacteroidota > Bacteroidia > Flavobacteriales > Flavobacteriaceae > Marifrigoribacter. Next base: position 7,109 of record CAJXVL010000081.1, read on the forward strand.
ATAGGTTGTGCAGCATTAGACCGAACTCTACTAATATATCGTTCACCTGGATCTACATTTAATTTAATACTAGCAAAACCAGCACCATCTTGTCCACGATTGTGCTGTTTCTCCATCATTAAATACATTTTATTAATACCATAAAAAGCAGTACCATACTTTTCTTTATAGAATTCTAAAGGCTTAAGAAGTCGAACTAGTGCAATTCCACATTCATGTTTTAAAGCATCACTCATAGTATAATTTCAATATATTAATAAAAAAAGTCTTGCATTACAGGATTTCTTATTTTAGTTGTTTAAATCGAATTGTGTTAAGTTTTTAAACTGAACTATTCGCTCGTATAGTTCCTCTTTCTTAAGATTAGTCATTCGTTCAGTTCCAAATTTTTCAACAGAAAAAGAAGCTAAAGCCGAACCGTAAATAATTGCTTTCTTAAGATTTTCAAAACTATAATCTCCAGTTTTTGTAAGATATCCTGCAAATCCACCAGCAAAAGTATCTCCTGCTCCTGTAGGATCAAAAACCTCTTTTAATGGTAACGCTGGTGCATAAAACATTTCATCTTCAAAAAATAATAATGCTCCATGTTCTCCCTTTTTAATCACAACAAACTCGGGGCCCATAGTCATTATTTTTTTAGCTGCAACAACTAAAGAATATTCTCCTGTTAATTGTCTTGCTTCTTCATCATTAATAGTAATCACATCTACCTTTGAAATTACCTTCATCAAATCACCTAGTGCAGAATCCATCCAGAAATTCATAGTATCAAGAATTACTAAATCTGGCTTTGCATTCATTTGCTCAATGACTCCTAATTGAACTAATGGATGTAAATTTCCTAACATAACTACTTTGGCATCTTTGTATGATTCTGGAACGACAGGTTTAAAATCTGCCAAAACATTTAATTCAGTTGCTAAAGTATCCCTTGAGTTCATATCGTTGTGATATTTTCCACTCCAAAAAAATGTCTTTCCGTTTTCTACAACTTCGAGAGAAGAAATATCTAAACCTTTATCTTCCAGCATATCAATATATTGCTTCGGGAAATCACCTCCAACAACGGAAACAATTGCACCATCAATATCAAATTGAGATGCTGCTAATCCAATAAAAGTAGCAGCACCACCTAAAATTTTATCAGTTTTTCCAAAAGGAGTTTGAATGGCATCAAAAGCTACCGTTCCAACAATAACAAGTTTACTCATAAATAGGGTTTAAATTAGATTACAAATTTAATCATTTAAATAATAAAAAAAGGTTTTATTTAGCAGTCTAATATTCAAATTAAATTAACTAAAAAAAAATATCAGTCCCTATAAAGGTCTTAAGTTTTTATTCTTTCTGCCTTATCATTACATGTGATAATAGAATATGTAGATATAGATTTTAATAGAGGAGAGTATCTTTTAGTTATAAGTCTAAGTGATCCTTTAGTTAGAACAGTAGATCATGACTAGTATATTGTTCGGTAAAGTGCTGAAGATAATTTGATTTATTTTCTCCCAAAGTCGGCAGGTATTTCTCCCCAAGCTTTAGTTTCCCACTTTATTATAACTGTTTTATAAGTATTGGTTTCGAGCCAATTTTCTGCTCTTAGGATTAGATCAAATATTTTTTTGTTTTTTGAAGTCTGCTTTAACTTAGTATTGCACTTTTTTCTTTTTACCCAAGCAATTGCAATTTTAGAATCGCTATAAATTTTTCGGTCGCTATTCTTTTGTTTTAAAAAAGCCAATCCATGTACCAAAGCTAAAAATTCACCCACATTATTAGTGCCTTGTTGAAAAGGTCCTTGATGAAACAGTTGTTGATGAGTTTGTGTATCCACTCCACGGTATTCCATTATCCCAGGATTACCACTTGAAGCTGCATCTACAGAAATGGTATATAAATTAGGCTCCCCTATTTTTATTAATTCCTCTTTTGAAATCTTTTTCTTCTTAGTATTGATTCCGATATAGTCTTTATATTCGTTTCGAAATGCTTTTTTAGCTTCTTCAAAAGTTAAAAATGATTTGTATTGAGCTCCACTCACATCTTTAATTGAGAGTTGACATTCTTTCCACGAGTCAAATATTCCAGCAGGATTTCCTAACCAAACAACATAATACTTTTGTTTTTTTTTCATAGAAACACCTAAAAAGGCAATTGTCTTTAAATTTATTTATCCTTTATCCAAAATTTCTTCAATCACCTTTGGGAAAAATTCATACTCTAATTCATGTATTTTATTAGCAACAGATTCCGACGTGTCATTTTCTGAAAGTTGAAAGCTTTTTTGAAAAAGAATAGTACCTTCATCGTAATTTTCATTCACATAGTGAATAGTTATACCCGTTTCAGATTCCTTATTTTTTACTACAGATTCGTGAACAAGCATCCCATACATTCCTTTTCCTCCATATTTAGGTAATAATGCTGGATGAATATTAATTACTTTATTTGGAAAATCTTTTAAAATAGTTTTTGGAAATTTCAGTAAAAAACCTGCTAGCACTACTAAATCAGGTGATTCATTTCTCAGTATGTTTGCAATTCTATCAGAATTTATCAATTCACTTTTGTTAAAGGTTTTAGAAGGAACCGATAATTTTTTCGCTCTAACCAAAACATTTGCAGCACTTTTATTTGAAAGAACTAAAGTTACTTTAGCAAGTTTATTTTTTTGAAAATATTTAATAATATTCTCAGCGTTTGAACCACTTCCAGAAGCAAATATCACTATACGTTTCATAATAAAAAAACTTTTTAAACAGGTTTTATACCTATTATTATTTCACAAAAATAAGGCAAATGAAGGTTTACTCATCTAAAATGTTTAGTTTTAGATTCACATTTTAACATTTAAGTGTTGTAATCACGTAAAATATTTTATTTTTGCAAAATATAATTAAAACTTAAAAACAAGAATTATGTCAGACATTGCATCAAGAGTAAAAGCTATTATCGTAGACAAATTAGGTGTAGACGA
>CAJXVL010000082.1 GCA_913061205.1 uncultured Flavobacteriaceae bacterium
ACCTATTTAAGCATCCAAATTTTGAGTTTTATCATCATGATGTTTCTAAATTTGTTCATGTTGCTGGTGATTTAGATTATATCCTTCATTTTGCATCTCCTGCAAGTCCAATCGATTATTTAAAAATCCCGATTCAAACTCTAAAAGTTGGCTCTTTAGGAACACATAACTTATTAGGCTTGGCAAAAGAGAAAAAAGCTAGAATTTTAATAGCTTCTACTTCTGAAATTTATGGAGACCCATTAGTACACCCTCAAACAGAAGAATATTACGGAAATGTGAATACTATCGGACCAAGAGGAGTGTATGATGAAGCGAAACGTTTCCAAGAATCAATTACCATGGCTTATCATCGTTTTCATGGGATTGAAACTCGAATCGCCAGAATCTTTAACACCTATGGTCCAAGAATGAGACTTAATGATGGTAGAGTGATTCCTGCATTTATGGGACAAGCTTTAAGAGGTGAAGATTTAACAGTTTTTGGAGATGGTTCTCAAACAAGATCGTTTTGTTATGTTGAAGATGAAATTGAAGGGTTTTATAAATTATTAATGAGTGATTATGCTTACCCAATCAATATAGGTAACCCAAATGAAATAACAATTTTAGAATTTGCCGAAGAAATAATTAAGCTAACAGGAACTAAGCAAAAAATAATATTTAAACCTTTACCACCAGACGACCCTCTTCAAAGGCAACCTGATATAACTAAAGCTAGAAAGATATTAAATTGGGAGCCTAAAATATCGAGAAGTGAAGGTATGAAAAGAACGTTTGATTACTTTAAAAGCTTATCGCCAGAAGAATTATTAAAAAACGAACACAAAGATTTTTCAAGTCACAATAGAAAATAATAAATGATTTTTAAAAGAGGTAGATATTCTGGGTTTTTAAGACCAATTTCTTATATAATTGATTTAATTATTATAGGATATTTTGCTTTTGGAATCATTTCAGGAAAATCTGATATTTTAAACTTTATAATTTATATATCTATTTCTTGGATCATTTCCTCTTTATTATCTGGATTTTATGAGGTGTACAGATATACAAGTGTTACCAGAATTTTTACTTTAATAGCAAAACAATCTGTTTTATTATTATTATTAGTATTTGCTTTTTTTGGTTTTTTTAATGAAATAACCAATGGCCCTAAGGAGGTAGTAAAATATGTTTTAATGGTTATGACTTCTATAACCACTGTTAAATTTACAATCTATTTCTTACTTAAAAAGTATCGAAAAGTTTTTAAAGGAAATTTAAGGAAAGTTGTTATTGTTGGATTAAATAAGAAAACAGATCAATTAAGAAAGTACTTTAATGATAACCCAGATTATGGATATCAACTTATTAAAACATTTGATTTAAAAGGAGGCAATAAATTTAATATTGATGAAGTGATTGAGTTTATTTCTAATAATGAAATTGACGAAATCTATTCTTCTGTAGCAGAGATAACTAATAAGGAGTTACTTAGTTTAATAGATTACGCTGATAATAATTTAAAAATCTTAAAATTCTTACCGGACAATAAAGAAATCTATTCCAAGAAGTTAGATTTTACTTATTATGGAGTTCTACCTATTTTGTCAATGAGAAAAATTGCAACCGAGGAGCCCATCAATCAATTTATTAAAAGAAGTTTCGATATTTTATTTTCTTTATTTGTTATTGTTGGAGTTTTATCTTGGTTAACCCCTCTTTTAGGTATCATAATTAAATTTGAATCTAAAGGGCCAATTTTCTTTAAACAAAAAAGAAACGGATTGGACTATAAAGAATTTTATTGTTATAAATTCAGGTCTATGAAACCTAACCCAGAAGCACATCTTCATCAAATAAAAAAAGGAGACCCACGGGTTACCAAAGTAGGGAAGTTTATTAGAAAAACTAGCATTGATGAATTGCCCCAATTTATTAATGTTTTAAAAGGGGATATGTCTGTTGTAGGTCCAAGGCCTCATATGGTGAGTCACACACACATGTATGCCGAAAAGATTGATAAATTTATGGTTCGTCATTTTATTAAACCAGGCATTACGGGATTAGCTCAAGTTAGTGGATTTAGAGGAGAAGTAGAAGATGATAAATTTATCACAAATAGAGTTAAGTATGATATTTATTATCTAGAAAATTGGTCCATTTTAATGGATTTACGAATTGTATTTAAAACAGTTTTCGATGCTTTAGGAGGAGATGATAAGGCATATTAAAGAACTTAGTTTTTTAAAATTCTAATGAAATTCCATAAAAACGATCAATAATTTCTGCCCAAGTTAATACCTAAAAATAGTTGTCTTTAAAAAATACCAAAGGGCGTCATATTTATCCTCAGGAATATCTTGAATATTCTGTTAATGCTTTTTAGCTATCCTTAATGGTAAACCCGCTTAACTTTAGAGTCAATTGAAACAAATTCAATGCAGTAAAATTAGGGCATCAATTTACAAACAATTATTTTTGACAGCTTAATATACTTTTCAAAAATGAATATTTTAATTTTAGGTTCAGGAGGTCGAGAGCATACATTTGCTTATAAAATATCACAAAGTAAGAGGTGTAATCATCTTTTTGTAGCCCCAGGAAATGCAGGAACATCAGAGATTGCAACAAATGTATCAATTTCAGTTAATGATTTTGAAGCCATAAAAAACTGTGTGATTAATAATGATATTACAATGGTCATTGTAGGTCCTGAAGATCCATTAGTAAATGGAATTGCAGACTACTTTCTTGCAACAAAAGAATTAAAAAATGTAATGCTTATTGGGCCTTCAAAAGCGGGTGCTTTATTGGAGGGAAGTAAAGAACGTGCTAAAGAATTTATGATGGACCATCAAATTCCTACAGCAGTATATCAAAGTTTCACCAAAGAAACTTTAAAAGAAGGTAAATTATTTTTAGATACTTTAAACCCACCATTCGTTTTAAAAGCAGATGGATTGGCTGCTGGTAAAGGAGTTTTAATACTTAATGATATTGATGAGGCTAAGAATGAATTAGAAGAGATGTTGTCTAATTCAAAATTTGGAACAGCAAGTTCAACAGTTGTTATTGAAGAGTTTTTAGATGGAATAGAATTGAGCGTTTTTGTTTTAACAGACGGGAAAAATTATAAAATATTGCCTACCGCTAAAGATTATAAACGAATTGGAGAAGGAGATACTGGATTAAATACAGGTGGTATGGGAGCTATTTCACCCGTTCCTTTTGCCGATGGAATATTAATGAAAAAAATAGAAGAGAGAATCGTTATTCCTACGATTAGCGGACTTATAAAAGAAAATATAGATTATAAAGGATTCGTTTTTATTGGTTTAATAAATGTTAATGATGAGCCATTTGTTATTGAATATAATGTGCGAATGGGGGATCCTGAAACCGAAGTGGTACTGCCAAGAATTAAAAGCGATTTAGTGGATTTATTTGAAGCGACTTTTCATCAAGAGTTAGATAAAACTTTCATAGAAATTGACGAAAGAGCTGCTACTACAGTAATGTTAGTTTCTGGAGGCTATCCAGAAGCATATGAAAAAGGTAAATTAATTTTAGGAATTGAAAATGTTCAAGACTCTATCGTCTTTCATGCAGGTACAACAATAAAAAACAATAAAATCGTTACTAATGGAGGGCGTGTTCTCGCAATAACATCAATGGACTTGGATTACAAAAAAGCATTAGAAAAATCGTATCAAAATATAGAAAAACTAAATTTCGATGCGATGAATTACCGCAAGGATATTGGTTATGATTTAACCTAAATATTCATGAGCAGAAATGCTTTTATCATCACTACCTTCTGTTGCATCATATTTTTGAAGTTGTATAATCCAATAAACAATAGCAACTGCACAAATTGTCATAAAAATCCATGTCATAATATTTGCAGCCCACCAGTTTGATAGTTCTAAAGCACGAAGTGCATTAAATGGCGCAAACGCCACATTTTCAAAAAAATCTTGAATTCCTCCAAAAAAACCCGACCAAGTCATATCTTTATGATTTAAGATTGCAAAAATATAAATTAAGAACCATGCTCACAAGTTTTTTCAGTAATTCTAGACCATTTCATTTTATCGTAGTGAGCCTACTTTTGTTTGCAGGATGTTTTTTTAATATCATTCATGATTTAAATGAGGCAACTAATTATGATAGCATAGTCCAGTTATTAATTCAAAACACTATGTTTTTATTATTTTTTTTGCTCTTGAGTTTTATTATTAAAAAAAACCGACTTACTCAATCTAACTCCTATGCGCTTTTTTTATTTTGTTGTTTTATTTTAATGATTCCTTATCTCTTTAAGGATTCCAACCTTGCTTTTTCTTTTTTTTTTTTATTGCTAGCTTTGCGAAGAATCCTCAGTATAAGTTCACAAAAAAACAGTGAAAAAAAAATACTGGATGCTTCTATTTGGATTACGATAGCAGCGCTTTTTTATTTTTGGAGTATTTTATTTTTTATCATTTTATTCATTGCAATTATTCAATTAGCATCAACAAACTATAAGCTTATATTTATACCCTTTGTAGGTTTCACGTCAGTTTTTATCCTAACAAGCGCTTATCATACAATCATCAATAATGGTGTTTGGAGGTTCCTGGAATATAAAGATCAAATTAGTTTTGACTTCTCATCGTATTATTCATTAAAAATAATAATCCCCTCAATTTTTATTTTGTTGTCAGGGATATTTGCTTTTATATACAAATCAATAACTATTTCAAAAACTCCTTTAAAAGAAAAATCCAAGCATTGGATCCTATTCTTTTTTTTATTGATAGGAATAATTTTAATAGTTTTAAAAAATAATAAGAACGGAGGTGAACTCTTAATTTTATTGGCACCAATTTCAGTTTTTACAGCTAATTTTATAGAATCTATAGATAAAAAATGGATTTCAGAATTATTTTTATGGTTTGTTTTAATACTTCCATTTGCACTATTTTTTTTATGATATAAATACAGCGGAATTTTTATTAGATATCATAACTCGTTTAATTTAAATAAAGAAATATCAAGTATTTAATAAAGGCGGGAACGAACCCATTAAGGGTATTAAACCCGATTCAACTTAATTTTCAATTATAAATAGAGCAAACTATCATTTGTTAAATATTATTGTAAAATATGATATCTTTACAGCTAACAAATTAACAGATTTAGGTGTTTTAAAGAAAAATAATTATTGCAAAAACACACAATTTAAATCTATTTAAAAAAACTAATTAAAGAATTAATATATGTTTTCAGAAAAAGCAAACGCTATTTTTAAAGAAGTTATAGATAAATATCATGTTATTGATAAAGTAGATCAGCCTTTTAGTAATCCATACGATTCTAAATCTCAAAATCTAGAACATTTACTATTCAGAAAATGTTGGATAGATACTGTACAGTGGCATTATGAAGATATCATTCGTGATCCTAATATTGATCCCTTAAGTGCTTTAACTTTAAAACGACAAATTGATGCTTCTAACCAAGATCGCACAGATATGGTAGAGTATATTGATAGTTATTTTTTAGAAAACAATAAAGGGGTTCTAACTAAAGCAAAAGCGACTATTAATACCGAAAGCCCAGCTTGGGGAGTAGATCGTCTTTCCATTTTAGCATTAAAAGTATATCACATGAATGAAGAAGCAACTAGAGAAAATGCATCCGAAGCTCATAGAAATACTTGTCAAGTTAAACTAAACATATTGCTAGAACAACGATTAGATTTAAGCACTGCTATAGATCAATTATTAAGTGATATTGAAAAAGGTGAAAAGTACATGAAAGTATATAAGCAAATGAAAATGTATAACGATGACGAATTGAACCCTGTACTTAGAGGAGAAAAATAAAAATTGGCTTAATAAGTTTTATTTCATTCATCCCAAAGGCAAAGAATTTCAACAATTGAAAAAACCTATCAACATACTTGTTATTCGACTTTCAGCAATGGGAGATGTAGCTATGATAGTACCTGTACTTAGAGTTTTATCTGAAACCTATCCTGAGGTTCAATTAACAATTTTATCTAGAGCTTTTTTTAAACCTTTTTTTAACGATTTTTCAAATGTAGTGTTTCTTGAAGCAGATGTAAACCATAACCATAAAGGTTTTATGGGGGTTTTAAAACTTGCAGAAGAGGCTAATGCACTAGGTATTAATGCTGTGGCAGATTTACATAATGTAATTAGATCTAAAATTATTACTCGCTATTTAAAGATATTGGGAAAAAAGACGGCGACTCTAAATAAAGGTAGAAAAGAAAAAAAATCATTAACCAGGGCGAAAAACAAATATTTTAGACAACTAAAAACAACACATCAGCGATATGCAGATGTTTTCGGGACTTTAGGATTCCCCATAGAATTAACTAATTTTAAACCATTACCCAAAAAAGAGTATAATAAAAATATATTAAGCCTCGTAGGTGAAAAAAAGAAAAGTATTATTGGTATCGCTCCTTTTGCCGCCTATAAAAGCAAAATGTATCCTTTAGAATTAATAAAAAAGGCAATAGCAGACTTAGATAAACAATATCAAATAGTTTTATTTGGTGGAGGTGATAAAGAAATATCTGAACTAGAAATTTTTGAAAATGAGTTTGTTTTTGTAATTAATACTGCTGGGAAACTTAATTTTACAGAAGAGTTAGTATTGATATCAAATTTAGATGTAATGATTTCGATGGACAGTGGCAATGGTCATTTAGCCGCTATGTATGGAATCCCAATAATCTCTCTTTGGGGAGTTACTCATCCATATGCTGGATTTGCTCCTTTTGGCCAATCAAGTCATAACAGTTTATTAGCAGATAATAATAAATATCCATTATTACCAACTTCAATTTATGGGAATAATTATCCAGAAGAATATGAAAACATCATGGAAACGATAAAACCTGAAGAAATAGTAAATAAGGTGGAATCAGTTTTAAAATTAAAGAAATAATTCACTTTTAAACATCATCATAATCAATGCCTAAGTTTTCAGTAGTGGGATATGCCTGACATGTTAAAATAAATCCATCAGCTACTTCATTTTCTGTCAGTATTTGATTTTGAGTCATAACAACTTCACCTTCTGTGACTCTAGCCACACAAGACGAACAAACTCCTCCTTGACAAGAATAAGGCGCATCAATATCATTTTTTAAGGCAGCCTCTAACACAGTCTCCTTTTTTGACATTTTTATAATTTTTATTTCTTCATCAACAACGATAGTTAGTAAAACATTTTCTTCTTTAACTTTTGCGCTCATTTCAGTTATTTTTTTTGTAAAAATACAAAGGATTTATAATTTTAAACCATGCTCTTCTTTTAAAAATTTAAAATGATCTTTAAATTGGTTTCTGTAAATTTTAATTTTTAGGCTAATAATCCCATAATTTTTAAAAAGAAACGTATTTTTACAGTTAATTTTGAAGCGGAGGCACTAAATGTGAAGCTTTTAAGTTTCAGTATTGTATAATAAAATATAAATATTTTGAAGGGAACAATAAAAACTATAATTTTATTAATGGTCGTATTATTTATGGCCTCTTGTTCACGTAAAAAAAATACGTTTCTAAGTAGAACCAAGCACTCTGTAACTTCCGAGTTTAATATATTGTACAATGGGAATATTGCTTTTGAAACAGGGAAAGAACAATTAGCTAGAACTTATAGAGATAATTTTTGGGAGACACTTCCTGTAGAGCGTATAGAACTAGAAGAAAGTAACGTTTTTCCTGGGGAAAGTGAAGATGAAAATTTCAATATAGCTGAGGAAAAAGCTGTAAAGGCTATCCAAATGCATTCTATTTATTTAGAAGGAAAAGAATACAATCCACAAATTGATGAAGCGTATATTCTTTTAGGAAAAGCAAGATATTTCGATGGACGTTTTGTTCAAGCACTTGATGCGTTTAATTTTATATTAAAAACCTACCCAACCAGTAATAATATTAATCAAGCAAAAGTTTGGAGAGCAAAGACCCAAATTAGGTTAAATAATGAAGAAATAGCAATTGAGAATTTGCTTAAAATGAATAAAAATAAAGAGATAAATAAGGAGGATCTTGCAGACGCTTCCGCTATTTTAGCTCAAGCTTTGATTAATTTAGATTCAATTGAAGCAGCAATACCATACATTAAGTATGCTTCGGAAAATGTTAAAGACTATGAACTTAAGGGCCGTTATACATACATAACGGGACAACTTTTTGATCAATTAGAAAAAATTGATAGTGCCGATCTAGAGTTTGATAAGGTAATAGCATTAAACAGAAAGTCTCCTCGTGTTTATATGATCAATGCTTATATTGAAAAAGCAAGGAATTTTGATTTTACAACAGAAGACCGTGTTGCTTTTTTAGAGCTATTATATGATTTAGAAGAAAATCGTGAAAACAGACCATTTCTTGATAAAATATACAATCAAATAGGTGAATACTATAGAAAAAATGACAGTATTGATTTAGCCGTCGAATATTATAACAAATCAATTCAGGCTTATAAACAAGATCGGACAATGCAATCTGTAAACTACCAAACGTTGGCAGAGATTTATTTTGACGATAGGTATTATAAATTTGCTGGAGCTTATTATGACAGTACTTTAATAAATTTGAATGAAGGTACAAGACTATGGAGAAGAATAAAAAAGAAACGAGAAAATCTTGATGATGTTATAAAATATGAAGATATAGCGTTTAAAAATGATAGTATCTTGCAATTAGTTAATATGACGGAAGCGCAACAGATAAGTTATTTCTCATTTTTCACAACTCAACTTAAGCAGCAAGCTATCGAAGACTCTTTGGCAAGAATAGAAAATGAAGAAAATATTTCTAATAATGAATTCTTTATCTCAAATAAAGAAAACTCTAAGGATCAAAGAGGATCTAACTCTGGAGGGAGCAATTTTTATTTTTATAGCTCAACAACAGTCGCTTTTGGAAAACAAGAATTTAAAAAGAGATGGGGAAATAGAAAGTTAGAAGACAATTGGAGATTATCAGATAAAATATCTAAACTAGAAAATTTTGAAGAAGAAATAGCTTTACCAATAGCCGAAAATGATCTTTATAAACCAGAAACTTACGTAGCCTTAATACCTAAAGATGAAAAAATAATAGATAGTCTTACAAGAGATCGAGATTTTGCTTACTATCAATTAGGGTTAATTTATAAAGAAAAATTTAAAGAATATGATTTAGCTACTGAGCGATTAGAAGCTTTACTTTCATTTAATCCTGAAAAAAGATTGGTATTACCAACCTTGTATAACTTACATAAAATTAACGAATTAGTTGAAAATGAAACATTAGCTGCTCAATACAAAAATGAGATCATAACCAGATATCCCGACTCTAGATATGCGGAGATATTGTTAAACCCTAATTCGGTTTTAGCTACAGACGAATCAAGTCCAGAATATAAATATAGTCAGTTATATACAGATTTTGAAGCCTCTAAATATAAAAAAGTAATAGTTAATTGTGATGGCTATATTTCTATTTATTTTGGAAATCCTATAATTCCAAAATTTGAACTTTTAAAGGCAAATGCTATAGGCCGCCAACAAGGATATGAGTCTTATAAAAAAGCATTAAACTTTGTTTCCTTAAACTATCCTAATTCAGAAGAAGGCAAAGAGGCATTAAATCTTTACAATACCTTGCTGCCTAAAATAGCAAATAAAGTGTTTTTATCTGATCGTGAAAGTGACCGTTGGAAAGTAGCTTATAGTTTCAAGATTGAAGACCTTAAGGATGCTGAAAAATTGCAAGAAAAACTTAATAAAGCAATTGAAATTAATGGCTATCCTGAAATGTCAACATCAATAGATTATTATATTCCTGACACTGCTTTTGTGATGATACATGGGTTAAATTCTATGCAAGGAGCTAAAGGTTTTGCAGCTGTCTCTTATACACATCTGACGCTGCCGACGACTCCTTACGTGTAGAT
>CAJXVL010000083.1 GCA_913061205.1 uncultured Flavobacteriaceae bacterium
ATTCCTCTACGTCTCGTGGGCTCGGAGATGTGTATAAGAGACAGCTATAAAATATGAAAAAAATTACACTTTTAGCAACAGTTTTTGTTGCTTTTACTATGAATGCTCAAGTTACTATTTGGGAAGAAGGCTTTGAAAATTATCAAGATTTCGATATTGCAATTCCAGAATGGTATCAGTGGGATCTTGATGGATCTGAAACTTATCTATTTGAATCATTTGATTTTGTCAACGAAGGGTATACTGGAACAGGAATCATATTCAACTCAAACACGATTACTGATGCGGATCCGAGTAATCCCGAAGATAGATTGCCATTGGCAGCTAGAACTGGTGAAAAAGGATTATATATGGTTGCAGCACAAAGCTTACTAAATGATGACTATATCATTACCCCTCAAATTGATTTAACTGCTATAAATGCTGCACAATTTAGTTTTTGGGCAAAATCATTTACCGATTTTTATGGTTTAGAGCGATTTCATGTTTTGCTTTCTACAACATCTAGTAATTATTTTGATTTTACAGTTGAATTAAGTGATGGAGAAATACTAGCTCCATTAGAGTATACTGAATATTCATATGATTTATCTGATTATGAAGGACAAATGGTTTATTTAGCAATTCATTATGTTGCACAAGATTCATTTGTATTTCAAATGGATGATTTCTTAGTTCAGGGTAATATCCTTAGTATTGAAGATAATTTATTTAATAACTTTAACCATTATATAACTAATAATAACTTGGTAATGAGTTCTAGCACTTCTCTAGAAAATATACAGTTATATAACTTATTAGGACAACAAGTTTTAACTAAAAAACTTTCAAATACGAATGAGACTATAAATATTGCATCTTTAGATACGGGTGTGTATATTGCTAAAGTTAGTATTCAAGGAAAATCAAAATCATTCAAAATAGTTAAGAACTAGTTTACTATTTTAATTATTATTAAAAAGAGCGACTAATTTAGTTGCTCTTTTTTTTATTGCTTATTTGCCAACTACCCAAAGGCAGCATCAATATCTTTTCCCCAGCTTCTTCAAACGGTTACTGGAATTAAATTTAACTTACAAGCTACGCATTTGCAATAAGCTCTTAGCGAATTAATATCTTCTCTTGAGTCATTAATCCCATCCCAAATAATATATTCACGGGTAATTCTTCTCGTTGTTTTTTTAAAATATATAATTATTAATTCACAAAACTTATACTTTTGTTCTGTATAGTTTTTTATCTATACAATTGATCATTTCCGAACGGTTTAGAGGAACTCCAAGAAATCGTTCAATTGATTTTACAGTAAATTCTGGATTGTCCAAAACATCCTTATAATCTAAATAAATTAGTTCTACTCCAGGTTCTTTCTTTTTCCAAACCTCAATATTAGACAATAATTTTTGAAATTTATTATATAATTTAACAGGGAAAACATCTTCAGTTTTTCCTATCATTTTTTGTTGTGATTTCAAAACCTCATTTAGATCTCTAGTCATAAAAATAATTTTATATCGATATTGTTCATCAATTTTGTTTAGTAATGGAGCTACTATTTTTACTGTTTTGTTTTGAGCTTTGTTCATCCATGAATTATCTTTATGAATAGACATAACAGGCTCATATTCATAATATCCTTTAGGATTTGATTTATCTGCTTCACGCTTGCCATCCACAAGACAATCCATACCTCCATGGTCTAGCATCTGCATCATCAAAGACGTTCCTGATCTTGGTAATCCTGAAACAATTGTAATTTGATTTTTTCTATATTTATAAAAAGATTTATTTTCATGTTTTAAATCCATTTCAAGCTTCTCCATCACATTTTCAAGAGATTTTTCAGCTTTATGAAATACTTTAGGCTTTAAGCTACTTGCCATTTCATATGCTAATTTTGCATTCGCTAGATCTCCTAGTTTTTCCAATGCTTGTCCCAATATAAAATGTGCCTTAGGAAAATACTTAATTAATTCTATGCTAGTCATTGCATATTCAGCAGCCTCTTCATAATTATTAAGTTGCAAGAGAACTTCAGCCATTGTCGCATGATAGATAGCTTTCTGAGAATTTATTCCTATTGCTTTCTCTAAAATTATTTTTGACTCATTAAAATCTCCTAATTGATACTTTAGTTTACCAATGCGATAAAGTATTTGATCACTTTCATTGCTTACTCTGGCTGTCTCCAAAATCTTTAATGCCTCTTGAATCTTCCCCATCTCGGTTAGTATTTGTGACTCGACAAACAATAAATTATAATTGATTTCGGTACTTGATTTTTTTATATTTTCAAGGTATTTATTTGCTAATTCATATTCTTTATCATTAAGGGCAATACTTATTAAATCCATATAAAAAGGTGCACGATCCACTGGATTCTTCTCCTTTACTAGTTCCAATAAATGAATTTTAGCGGAGGAAAAATCTTTTTTACCCAAAAATACTCTAGCTAAATTATGTTTTAAATCTATCCGCGTTTTCTTGATTGCTACTTCAAATTTTTCATCTAATTTTTCAACATAACCAAGCTCAATGAGTTGTTGCATTGTCTCTTCATCAGATAATACATCTTCTTCTTTTATATGTTTTAAGTCTGCAAAATCACCCTCTTCTTTATCCCAACTTTCTATATATTTTGGAGAAGTAGCATCTTGAAATATATCTAGTATGACTTTACCATCCATGTCCTTTCCGATGGGCAAACCAAAATGATGTAAAATAGTAGGAGCGACATCCATAAGACCCATACCAAAAATTTTTTCATTCTTTTTAATATTAGGGCCTGAAGCTACGAAAATACCAAACTGCCTATGCTCTAAAGAAGGAGCTGCCTGTACTTTAGGCATGTTAAGTATTCGTTTATTACCAGATTCAAAACCATGGTCCGACATAATTATAACGGTAGTATCCTCATCAATTAATTTCATTTTCCTTTCCAACATCATATCCTGGTAAATATAAGATCCTGTGACAGCTTCCTTGAAAATATCGTAATTGTTTTGATCTACACCAGGTAACTTAGGCGGATGATATTTCATGAATGAGTGACAAAAATGATCTATCATATCATAATAAACTGCCATAAAATCCCAATCACTAGTTCTTAAAAGTTTAGTGGCTGCATTATGAACAGATGCATTTTCAGAAATTATTTTTGCTATTGCAGAAAGTCCTTTATGCTTATCCTGATCTACATCATGTGCTCTAGGAACAAATGGATACAAATGAGCTTTAGTAATTTCAAAAGCAAACATTCTTAAATCTTTAAATTCATCTTTTTGATTCCAAGGATGAATTGCAAACTCGCTCATTGGAGTTTGTTTAGTAGGGTCTCTATTTGTTTTTTGAAATCGGTCTGAAACTATAGTTCCATTGATAGGTTCCGCTGGAAAACTAGGCCACCAACCTACAAGATTACTTCTCATTCCCTTATTATGAAATATATTCCATAGTGCTCTGGTATTTCTCGAAGTTGTGGTAACAGGTCTTACCGACTTTGCATCTGGTGTTACTTCAATAAAACCTAGAACACCATGTTTATCAGGTGTTTTTCCGGTGGCAACCGTAGTCCAAAGCATAGGCGAGTAAGGTGGACTCATGGTACTCATGTTACCGTAAACTCCATTTTCAATTATTTTTTTTAAAGCTGGCATTTTGCCTTGTGCAATCAAAGGCCAAATTATATTCCAATCTGCAGCATCCCAACCTATTAACAATAACTTATTTTTTTTCATTCAAATTTTTTTGTTTGTGATCACTTTTAACCTTTCTCCAAGCTATAAATCCAACATCTCCTAGTGCTAACAAACCTAAAGATCCTAGAAGAGGAACTTTTTTTGGATCAAAAATATTTTTTTTAACTTTTATTTTACTCATTGTTAGTGTTTTATGATGCAATATTAAAAATATTTTATATATTTACTATATTAAATCAGGTAAAACTGCATGAGTTTTATCACAAATAAAACTTTATATGAATAAAATTACAACAAAAAGTTTATCAAAAAGACTCTTGCAGTATGGAGCATTAACTACTGCTGCTTTAGGAGTTTCAGATGCAGCTGGACAAATTGTCTATGTTGATGTTGAGCCTGATGCAATTATTGCTGTTGGAGAAACATTTTCTACAGATTTTGATGAAGATGGATTTGAAGATGTAAGTGTGGCAAACCCTGCTGATCTTGCAAATGGCTTTGCAGCAGTTGTATTTCCAAGTTCTGGAGGAGCTTTTGTTGGATTTACTGCTGGAGCATATCAGTATCCTGCGCTACTTAACGAAGGCGATATAATCGATGATACATCCGGCTATACTGAAGTTGGAGCGCGTGGTGATCTAAATTACTATGGTTGTGCTTATTCAAATAGTCAATGGTGTGACACTGTTGTGGATGGCTATCTTGGTGTTAAATTTAATAATTTGTTAGGCGGAACTGATCACTATGGATGGATTCGCATGGATACAGATGTTAATGGAACAAACTTAATGGTTGTTAAAGGTTATGCTTTTAATTTAACTCCTGATACGGTTATTGAAGCAGGAGATGAAGGGGTTTTATCTTTACAAGATGAATATTTTAATGATTTCAATTATTATATAGATACAAATAGCCAGCTAGTTTTAAATGCTAGTACTTCTCTAGAAAACATACAATTATTTAACTTACCAGGACAACAAGTTATCTCTAAAAAACTTTCAAATACGAATGAAACTATAAATATTGAATCCTTAGATACAGGTATTTATATTGCTAAAGTTAGTATTCAAGGAAAGTCAAAATCTTTTAAAATAGTTAAAAACTAGTTTACTATTTTAATAATTATTAAAAAGAGCGGCTAATTTAGTTGCTCTTTTTTATTGCTTGTTTGCTAACTGCCCACAAGCAGCATCAATATCTTTTCCCCTACTTCTTCTTACGGTTACTGGAATTCTATTTTTTTCTAAGGCATTTATATACTCATTTGTTACATGAGGTGATGCTTGTTTAAATGAATCATCATCTATGGAATTGTATTCAATTAAATTTACCTTACAAGGCACGTATTTGCAATAAGCTACTAGCGCATTAATATCTTCTCTTGAGTCATTAATCCCATCCCAAATAACATATTCATAGGTAATCCTTCTAGTTGTTTTTTTATACCAATATTCTAGTGCTTCTTTTAAATCTACTAAGGTGAATTTATTGGCAAAAGGCATGATTTGCTCTCTTTTTTCTTGAATCGCAGAATGTAATGAAACCGCTAAATTAAACTTAACCTCATCATCGGCTAACTTTTTAATCATTTTAGGGACACCAGAAGTGGAGACCGTTATTCTTTTTGGTGACATCCCTAAGCCTTCTTCTGAAGTTATTTTATCAATTGATTTAAGAACGTTATTATAATTCATCAAGGGTTCTCCCATTCCCATAAATACAATGTTTGACAGTGGTCTTGAATGGTACAACTTACTTTCTTGATCAATTGCTTTTACTTGATCGTAAATTTCGTCAGGATTCAAGTTCCTCATTTTTTTTAATCGAGCAGTAGCACAAAATTTACAATCTAAACTACAGCCTACTTGGGTTGAAACACAGGCTGTTGTTCTTGACGGCGTGGGTATTAAAACTGATTCCACAATTAATCCATCAAATAGTTTTACAGCATTTTTAATAGTACCATCCTTACTCTTTTGTATACTATCTACTTCAATATGGTTAATTACAAAATGCTCGCTTAAAAGTTCCCGAGTCTCCTTTGATATATTAGTCATATCATCAAAATGATGCGCTCCCTTACTCCAAAGCCACTCATACACTTGATTACCTCTAAAAGCTTTGTCTCCAGTATTTTGAAAAAATTCTCTAATTTCTTCTCTTGACAAAGCCCGTATGTCCTTCTTTTTTGCTTTCATTAGTTTGCAAAAATATCAATATTAAAAAGGATATAACAATAAAAAGCCTCTTTTAAAAAAAGAGGCTTTTTATTGTTACCAAATTTTATTAATTATCTTTTAATTATAATCTTTTTAGCAGAACTGACATTGGCATCTCCATCTACTAAATATAAAATATAAAACCCTTCATTTAAATGTTCTACATTAATTTCATTAATAGTATTAGATATGTTTCCTGAATAAATTTTTTGTCCCATTAAGTTATAAAAATAATACTCTAAATTAGGATATCTATTATTGGTAATTGAAATTTTTGTGTTCGCTGGATTAGGATAAATATCTAAAGTTCCTGTGCCATCGAAATCTTGAGTGCTTAATATATTTTGAATGGTTTCGGTCGTAACTTGACCAGAATTATTAGGGTCTAGCCAATCTTTTAATCTAGTTTCTGGAGTATCCCCTGAATCCCATGAAATTCCAAATCTTCCATAGATATCGTAATCATTATTATTATCAGTCCCATTACAAAAAGCTTGACCAGCATATAACTGTCCTATTATTCTTGCATCCTCATTAAATAGTGGTGAACCTGAAGATCCGCTTTCTGTCGTTCCAATTTCCCATCCATTGCCAATACCAGCAGACACTCCCCCAATTAACCAAACTTCAGTACCATTAGCATTTTCTTTAACTGCACCTGAATCATCTCTGCATACCTTCATAACATCTCCATTGGGATGATGAATTCCAACTTCCATAACAGGTAATTCATCCGTACTATCCCAACCTGCAAAAGCAACATCCCAAGATTCTGGAACCTCATTGTATAATTCAACCAATGCAAAATCACTTAAGGCATTATTAGCTTTTACCTGAGCTCCACTCATAGTAAAATTGGTTTGTATGTCTAAACTTTCTTCTTCACTAGCACAAATTGGACTTGGACTCATCCAATTAAACCTTACAGACCAAAACGACGGATCACTATTTTCTAAACAATGATTCGCAGTTAATAAATATGGGGTTTTATTACTGAGAGTAGTATTTATTAAAGAGGATGAACATAATTGACCATTACCTAGATTCAAGAGAGCTACCGTCTTTTTTACCAGGTCTTTTTTATTTTCGAAATCATTACCTATTGAACAGTTTACGTCATAGTTACAATCTCCAGAATCATTAAGACCCCGACTATTCTCTGCTATTATTTGATGAACCCTACCCATTCTGTACCCATGAATAACGGTTCCTATTTCGAGATGAGCAACTCCAACTGTATTTTCTGGTTCATAATATTCTATCCAGATTATTTGACCAGAAACAAACCAAGACCCTAATTTTTTATTTTCTCTATTTTGATCTTTTGTATATGTTTTTGAAACATCGGTTTGAGCATCATTGTAAAGATGCATCATTGATCCTTCTGGTAATTTAAATTCATTAAAATTTACACTCAAATTAACAGCATCTGGCGACCAAATGGCGACTTGCCAAATTCTACCTCTATTATTTGGTAATTGAGTCCATACTCCATCATTTTCAAAATCTAAAACTAAAGGTCTAGAAATTCCATAACGCCATGGAAGACTTTTATCCTTGTCATTAATACTATCCTCGGCAATGATGTTATCTAAATCCAAAGGAGGTAATTCTATAGGATCAACTGAACTTCTTAAATTTAATTCCCAACTCAAAGGTATGCGCTCATATTTATCCTGAGAATAGGACACATATGAAATTGAAATTAACACTATAAAAAGTAAAATTCTTACCATCAATACTATTTAGAAAAGTATTAGATTACTAAAGTACTTTTTTATTTTGATATTTAAAAACCAAATCGTTATAAAAAAAAACCCCGATGATACATCGAGGTTTATAAATAAAATTTAGATGATTAACATCGCATCTCCATAAGAGTAAAATTTATATTTTTCTTTAATAGCTACCTCATATGCTTCTCTAACAAAATCATGTCCTGCAAATGCAGAAACCATCATCATTAAGGTTGATTTTGGTGTATGAAAGTTTGTTACCATCATATTTGCAATGCTGAAATCGAAAGGAGGAAAAATAAATCTATTGGTCCAACCATCATAAGCATTTAAAGTACCATTAGAAGAAACCGAACTTTCTATTGCTCTCATTGCCGTAGTTCCAACAGCACAAATTCTTCTTTTCTCTGCAATTCCTTTATTAATTATCGTTTCCGCTAATTTATCAATATGAATCTCTTCTGAATCCATTTTATGCTTTGATAAATCTTCTACTTCAACAGAACTAAAAGTTCCCAATCCAACATGTAATGTCACCTCAGCAAATTTTACTCCTTTTATTTCAAGACGTTTTAATAAATGCCTAGAAAAATGTAATCCAGCAGTTGGTGCAGCAACGGCGCCCTCATTTTTTGCGAAAATGGTTTGATATCTTTCCTTATCTTCTGGTTCAACGTCTCTTTTGATATATTTAGGAAGTGGTGTTTCTCCTAATTCAGTTAATTTTTTCCTAAAATCCTCATAAGGACCATCATATAAAAAACGCAATGTTCTTCCTCTAGATGTGGTATTGTCTATCACCTCAGCAACTAACGAATCATCTTCTCCAAAGTATAATTTATTTCCAATTCTAATTTTTCTTGCAGGATCTACTAATACATCCCAAAGACGGGTATCTTTATTTAGTTCTCTTAAAAGAAAAACTTCTATACGTGCACCCGTTTTTTCTTTATTTCCATATAATCTTGCAGGAAATACCTTTGTATTATTTAATACAAGCACATCATCTTCTCTAAAATAGTCTTTAAGATCTTTAAACATTTTATGTTCAATGGTTTGCTCTTTTCTATTCAATACCATTAAACGGGATTCATCCCTGTTTGCCGCAGGATATTCGGCTAATAATTCTTCTGGTAATTCAAAATTAAATCTCGAGAGTTTCATTCCCATAGTTAGCGATGGTTTTATAATTAAAAGTTGCAAATATACAATCTCAACATAGGGGTTGTCAAGTAAATAGCGATTTATTATTTTAATTGTACTTTAATACCTATTTTTAAAAGGTCTTCCCAAAAAGTAGTGTACGATTTTGTAACCACATTTGGCTCAAGGATATTAATTGGAACTTTTAAAACTAATGGAGCAAAAGCCATAGCCATTCGATGGTCTTGATAAGTCTCAATGGTTATATTTTCAATTATTTTCCTTGAACGAAACACGGTTATTGATTCTTCTGTGAAAGTTACATTAGCTCCAAGCTTTTCAAGTTCTGTTTTTAAAGCTAATAGCCGATCTGTTTCTTTTATTTTAAGGGTTTTTAGACCTTCTAACTTACAATGTATGCCTAAACCGAAACAAGTTACTGCTAGAGTTTGAGCAATATCTGGGGTATCGTTTAAATTCAAAGATAAACTATCAATGATTTCAGTTTTTATGTGTCTTAAAAGAATGGAATTATCATTTTTATTAAAAATGGTTTCTACTCCCAATTTTTCATAAATGGAGATTATTTTTGAATCTCCTTGAATGCTATTTTTAGAAAAGTTATTTAAAGTAAGTTCAAGATTTCTTGAAAGCGCAATTATGCTATAGTAATAAGAAGCAGAGCTCCAATCTGATTCTACATTTACAGTAATACTATTTATTGTTTTTATAGGCTTAATTTGAATTTTATTATTACTGAAGGTTCCTGAGACACCTACTTTTCGCATCAAATTTAAAGTCATTTTAATATAGGGGACTGAGGTAATTTCTCCTGCTAGATTAATTATTAATCCATTTTTCAATGAAGGTGCAATTAACATTAATGCAGAAATATACTGACTACTTATGGCAGCATCTAACCTAACTGAGCTAACATTTAAATCTGTGCCAATTATTTTTAGTGGAGGAAATCCTTTATTTTTTAAATAGTGAATATCCGCGCCTAAATCATTTAATGCATCAACTAAAATTCTAATTGGGCGTTCTTGCATTCTTTTACTACCCGTAATAATAA
>CAJXVL010000084.1 GCA_913061205.1 uncultured Flavobacteriaceae bacterium
CTAGAACGTAAAAAACCATAGCCATCTTGCATGATATCTAAAACACCTTCACTTTCTATAATACCATCAAATTCAAAGTCGGGTTGGCGATACCTATTTCGGTTGTCTTTATTGCCATCCTTACCTCTATGTTGATTGGGATTGTTGTTTTCTCTTTTATTATTCTGATTGTTGTGTCTAGGTTTTTGCTCTGTTTTTTGACGCTTATCATCATCAGTAGTTTTATGCTGCTGAGGTTGCTTGGCTTTTTGAACTTGAGTTTTTTGACGCTTATCATCATCAGTAGTTTTATGCTGCTGTGGTTGATTCTGTTTTTGAGTTTGATTTTTTTCGCTATTATCATCTTCAGCAGGTTTATTTTGCTGTGGATGATTTTGTTTTTGAGTATGATTTTTTTGATTGCGATTATCATCTCTAGGAGTGCGAGGTCGAATTACTCTTTTTGGAGCTGTTCTTTGCGTTTGTTCTCTGGTATTTACAGAAGCTTCCTTTTTTTCTGAAGTTTCTTGTTGTGTAACAACAACCTCTGTTTTTACTTCTTTTATAACAGCTTTTACTGCGGAAGGATTTGCGGCTTGGTGGTCCAATATTTTATACACCAAATCTAATTTTTTTAAGCTACGGAATTTTGGTACTCCTGAAGCTTTAGCAATTTCCTGAAGCTCAGGTAATAACTTTGCTTTTAATTCTGAAATTTCAAACATTTAAAAATTTATATGATTTATTTGATACTATTGAGTATTACTGAATGTAATTTTTTTTTGAAAATTTTATCGAAGACTAAGTAACCTCTATTGAATAGGTTACGTATTGATGTTGCAATTATACAACAATAATTTTTAATTGCATTTAATATTTATAAAAAGATAGTGTATTTTTGTAGGTAGAATCACAAGAAATAGATGTTACAAAGAATACAAACTGTTTATTTATTAATTTCTGCTTTAATTATAGGGGGACTTTATTTATGGTTTCCAATAATTAAGTCTGAAAGTGGTTTGATTATTATTAGTAACAATGAGCCAGTGGTTGTAGGTCTTATTTTTGGATCTATTTTATTGACTTTGTTATCCATATTAAATTTTAAAAAACGACAATTACAATTTGTAATTAATCGTTTAAGCATCATATTAAATTTTTCATTACTGGGAGTTTTCGTTTACAGATCACTAACGCTATCCGGAGAGACATTAGTTTCAGAGAAGGGTATTGGGGTTTTACTTCCTATCATTTCTATCGTTTTTTTAGTCATGGCCAATAAGGCCATAAAAAAGGATGAAGACCTCGTAAAATCTGTGGATCGGTTGCGCTAAACCGCATATCTTAGTATATTAGTGCAAAACCCTAAAAGAATGCCATCTTTTAGGGTTTTTGTTTAGGGTATTTTATAACTTAGTTGTTATTACTATGATTATTACCTTATAAGCTATATTAACATTGCATAATTTTAAATATGAAAAAAGATATCTCTAAATTATTCTTTATTTTACTTCTATTAGTTACTGGAAGTATTTTCTCTCAGGACTTATCAAATAAAATAGACCAACAACTAGTAAAGCTGTTAGAACAAGATAAATTAACCGAGCAAGACACTAATTGGGACCTTTCTAGTGAAAATGTGAGCAGCAGCAGTGGTGTGCATCATATCTATTATAGTCAAATGGTAAATGATATCGAAGTATTTGGAACACAATCAAGTGTTCACGTTTTGAATAATGGTCTTGTTCTTTCTGCTTCTAATAATTTTGTTTTTAAAACAACAGATAAGTTATCATCTTCATTAAATTCATATTTATCAGCTATTCAAGCTGTTCAGGCTGCCGCAGACCAATTAAACTATTCCATAACGGATGCAATATCTGTGTTGCAATATTATGGTGGAGCTAGTCAAAGGCAAATTTTAAGTGAAGGCGGAATGTCATTGAGCCCAATTCCAGCTAAATTGATGTATCAATTAGTAGATAATAAGTTTAAACTTGTATGGGATATTTCGATACAAGAAAAAAGTCAAAAAGATTGGTGGAATATTCGTGTTGATGCTTCTACGGGAACTATTATTGATAAAAACAATTACATGTTGAGTTGTGGTATTAATCATGAACATAATAACGTTTTAAATTATAACAAAAATCTTTTTGATATCTCAAATTATAATAAATCTTTAGAGATTTATAAATCTGATTCTGTTGAATGTGAAGAATGCTATGAAGTGTTTGCTATGCCAAAAGAAAGTCCATTTTATGGTGATAGAACTTCAGAAGTACAACCTTCATTACCTGCTGCATCTCCATTTGGATGGCATGATACCGATGGTATAGCTGGAGCAGAATTTACAGTAACTAAAGGTAATAATGTAAATGCTTATGAAGATGGCGATAACATAGGTTATCAACCTGATGGTGGTCCAACTTTAAACTTTACAGAATACCCTTTTGATCCAATTTATTCCAATACAAATCAATACGAGGATGCTGCGATTACTAACCTGTTTTACTGGAATAATATTATTCATGACCTCCTATACGTGTATGGGTTTAATGAAGAAGCAGGTAACTTTCAAGAAAATAATTATGGAAATAGTGGTGCTGAAAATGATTCAGTAAATGCGGAAGCTCAAGATGGATCTGGTTCTTGTAATGCAAATTTTGGAACACCGCCCGACGGAAGTAGTCCGACCATGCAAATGTATGTTTGTGATGATAAAGACGGTGACTTTGATAATTTAGTAATTGTACATGAATATGGACATGGAATTTCTAACCGATTAACAGGAGGTCCTTCTAACAGCAGTTGTTTAGGGAATCAAGAACAAATGGGAGAAGGTTGGAGTGATTTCTATGGTGTTTTAATGACTATTGAACAGGGAGATGCTGGAACAGATGCTCGTGGTGTTGGAACTTATTTATTTGGCCAAGGCCCAGATGGAAATGGCATTCGTCCATATCCTTATAGTACAGACTTAGCTGTTAATCCTCAAACTTATGGTGATATATGTGGTGCAGCTGTTCCTCATGGAGTAGGTTCTGTATGGGCAACTGCATTGTGGGAAATTACTTGGGCGTTGATAGATGAATACGGCTTTGATACAGATTTTTATAATTTTACAGGTGATGAAAGTCAAGATGCAGGAAATATTCAAGCTTTTGCTCTAGTAACTGAAGGTATGAAATTACAACCATGTACTCCTAATTTTATTGATGGTAGAGATGCTATTATTGCTGCGGATTTTGCTATTTATGGTGGAGCTAATGAATGCCTTTTATGGGAAGCTTTTGCTAAAAGGGGGCTTGGATTTAGTGCTGATCCTGGAAGTTCTGATGATACTTGTGATGGTTCGGAAGCTTTTGATTCTCCTGTTCCGGCAATAAATACTGAAGAAATAGTTTGTGAAGGACAAGGAATACAATCTTTTGGAGGAGGAACCCCATTAGGTGGGGTATACTCGGGTATAGGGGTTACAGATGATGGCAATGGTCTAACTTATGCTTTTGATCCGTCAGTTGCTGGAATTGGTTCTCACATTATTGAATATGAAGTTACTTCCCAATGTGCAAGTGGAAGTGTTACTGATACAATCGAAGTTACTGATAATATTCCAGAAATTACTTGCCAGGATATAATTCTAGAATTAGATATAAACGGAGAGGCTTTACTAGAAATAGCAGATATTGTAACAAACCTTGAGCCTGGAGTTTTGGTTATAGATCAAACAGGTGTTTTTGCACCTATAGATATTATTTCAAATGGAACAGAAGTGACTTTAGATGATGATCAAGTTTCTGGAGCACTACCAATTGGATTTACTTTTAATTTTTACGGTTCGAATTATACCGATTTCTATATTTCATCAAATGGGTTTGTAACTTTTACTGGTGGCCAAGATAGTGGTTGTTGTTCAGGTGGACTGCTTCCAACTTCAAATGATGCAAATAATCTTATAGCACTTGTATGGGAAGATCTTAATCCTTCTAGTGGTGGAACTATTAGATATGAAACTATTGGTACAGCACCAGACCGTATCTTAGTTATGGAATATGTTGATGTTCCTTATTATGATACTTCCAATACGGTAACGGCGCAATTACAATTATTTGAAGGTACCAATCGTATTGAAATACACAGTAGCGATGTGCCTTCCGATGGTTTTGCAACACAAGGTATTGAGAATGCAAACGGAACAGAAGGGTTAGCAACTCCTGAACGTAACTCTCAAACTTGGAGTACATCGAATGATTATGTTGCTTTCTATTACGAACCAGGGAACTCAGCAAATAATTGTGGGCTTACAACTTCCATTGACATGAGTCAGAGTTTATTTACCTGTAGCGATTTAGGAGCTAATGTTGTTACAGTTACAGTCACTGATACTGATGGTAATTCAGCCAATTGTACATCAACGGTAACCATAACAGATCCTTTAGTGGTTTGTGTTCTTGGAATAGAGGATAATGAACTAGAAAGCAGTGTTCGTATTTTTCCTAATCCAACAAGTGGTCAGGTAACTTTGTTCAATGACAGTAATATGGATATTAATAACATTACTATTCTGGACATTAATGGACGAATTATTAAACAGATAACTATGGATAGTACTACTACAAATATTAACTTCTCTTTAGTGAGTTTAGCTCAAGGGATGTACTTTGTAAAAATTGAAAACGAGACTACAAGTATCGTAAAGAGAATTTTGAAGCAATAAGTAATTATAGATTTTATAAATAAAACCCTGTCTTTTTAAAAGACAGGGTTTTTATTTTTTATTTGCGTTGTATTTCAATTACCTCTAGGTTTTGTATTTTGTCTTTATCGATTTCAAATCGCAACATGGTTCTTACTTTATGAAATCCATGTGTGCCAGCTGCTCCTGGATTCATATGTAAAAAACCAAGTTTTTTATCATTCATTACTTTTAAAATATGGGAATGTCCGGTTATAAACAGATTTGGAGGATTGCTTTTAACTTCTTCTCTTATACCAGGGTTGTACCTCCCGGGATATCCTCCAATATGTGTGATCCAAACTGCTACTTCTTCACATGAAAAACGATTGTGCAATGGAAATTCACTGCGAGCTTCTGCATCATCGATGTTTCCGTAAACAGCTTTTAAAGGCTTTAGTTTTTTAATAGCATCTGTAACTTTCAAATCTCCAATATCTCCAGCGTGCCATACCTCATCTGCTAAATTTACATACTTTATTATAGTATCGTCTAAATAACTATGTGTATCAGAAAGTAATAAAATTTTTTTCATATTTAATTTTAATATAATTTGTTAAGAGCATCTAAACTTAAGTTAGAAAGAATTCGCTTTGCGTATCTTTGATTTTTCAAAAATACAAGATTCAATGCGATATTTTATAGAACTAGCATATAATGGAAAAAACTATCACGGTTGGCAAATTCAGCCTGATGCTATTTCGATACAAGAAGTTTTAGAGAATGCTTTATCAATACTGTTGCAAGATAAAATTCAAGTATTTGGAGCTGGAAGAACTGATGCTGGAGTACACGCAAAACAATTGTTTGCTCATTTTGATGCGGAAGCTATTGATTCAGTTTCAATATTAATTTTTAAATTAAATTCTTTTCTTCCAAAAGATATTTCCATACAAAATATAATTTCTGTCAAAGAAGATGCTCATGCTCGTTTTGATGCTTTAGAAAGAGAATATGAGTATGTTATTTCCTTACAAAAAAATCCTTTTTCATATGATTTTACGCATTGTATTCACCATCAACCCAATATTGAATTAATGAATGCTGCTGCTAATTTGCTGCTAATTTATAAGGATTTTCAATGCTTTTCTCGTTCTAATACCGATGTAAAAACGTATAATTGTGATGTGAAAGAAGCATATTGGAAATTTGAAAATTCACAATTGATTTTTACGATTAAAGCAGATCGTTTTTTAAGGAACATGGTAAGGGCAATTGTCGGTACTTTGTTAGATGTAGGTTTTGAAAAAACATCTATTTTAAAATTTCATGAAATATTAAAAAGTAAGGATAGAAGTAAAGCAGGGTCTTCGGCTCCTGCAAAGGGACTTTATTTAACCAAAGTTCTATATCCAGAACGAATAAGAAATTAATTTAAATAAGATTCCTGTCCTAGCAGGGAATTAGTATGGCAGATTCCGGAAAAGCATTTGATTTAAAACTTTTTAAAAGATTATTGGGACACACTAATAATTATCGTGGCACATTTATATATGTTGCTATTGCTGCAGTGGTGATGTCAGTTTTAGGTGTGTTACGTCCATTAATAATGCAAAAGGCCATTGATGAGTCAATTGTTCCTAAGGACATGGAAAACCTTGTTTTCTATATTTCGTTAATGATAGGGATATTAATGTTAGAGGTCATATTTATGTTGACTTTTATATTTTTCACCAATTGGTTAGGGCAAAGTGTGATTAGAGATATACGGGTAAAGCTTTTTAATTTAATGCTAAGCTTTAAATTAAAATATTACGATACTAGTGCGGTAGGTAGATTGACAACAAGAGCAGTTAACGATATAGAAACCATCTCGAGTATTTTTAGTCAAGGATTATTTATGATTATAAGTGACTTGCTTAAAATGATTGTAATCTTGGGCGTTATGCTTTATAAAAGTTGGCAATTAACATTAATTGTAATGTCTATTTTACCATTAATATTATATGCGACAAGAGTTTTTCAAAGAGCAATGAAAGTTGCTTTTGAAGAAGTTCGAGCTCAGGTTGCTAATTTAAATTCTTTTGTTCAAGAACGCATAACCGGTATGAAGATCGTTCAGATTTTTACGCGTGAAAAAAAGGAATACAATGAATTTAGAGCAATAAATGAAAAGCATAAAAAAGCTTGGATAAAAACAGTTTGGTATAATTCTATATTTTTTCCAATTGCAGAAATGGCATCTTCCGTAGCAATTGGATTAGTTGTTTGGTATGGTGGACTTAATGCTGCTGAAGGAGGTGTGATAACACTTGGTGCTATTGTAGCATTTATCGAGTTATCTCAGATGTTATTTAGACCATTGCGTTTAATAGCAGATAAATTTAATACCTTACAAATGGGTATGGTTGCAGCTCGTAGGGTTTTTGATGTTTTGGATACCAAGTCTCATATAGATGATTCTGGGAAACTATTATTAGAAAGCACCAAAGGATCTATCGAATTTAAAAACGTTCGGTTTAGCTATATAGAAGAAGAGGAAATAATAAAAGACATATCATTTAAAGTAGCGCCAGGCGAAACTGTTGCAATAGTTGGAGCAACTGGAGCTGGAAAATCGACTATTATTAATTTATTGTCTCGTTTTTATGAAATTAATAGCGGTGTCATATTAGTAGATAATAAGTCTATCAAAGCATATACCCTAAAATCATTGAGAAGTCATATTGCAGTTGTATTACAAGATGTTTTTTTATTTTCAGATTCTGTTTTAAATAACATAACTTTAAAAGATACTAGTATTTCAGAAGAAGAAGTTATCAATGCTGCTAAAAAAATTGGGATTCATAAATTTATTAGTTCCTTACCTAATGGTTATCACTATAATGTTAAAGAAAGAGGAGTGATGTTGTCTTCTGGTCAGCGACAGTTATTAGCATTCTTAAGAGCTTATGTGAGTAATCCAAGTATTTTAATATTGGATGAAGCTACTTCTTCTGTAGATTCTTATTCAGAAGAAATGATACAAGTCGCAACAGAGAAAATCACTAAAGGGAGAACCTCAATAATTATTGCCCATCGTTTGGCTACCATTAAAAAAGCAGATCAAATTATTGTAATGGAAGCAGGAAAAATTGTTGAAATTGGTACCCATAAAGAATTAATCAAGAAAGGAAATGGGTATTATAAAAACCTGTATGAAGTGCAGTTTTTAAAAAAAGAAGCTAGCTAGAAAAATTAAAAATTGATATTTGTTAAGACGATAAATCCCTTTCAAGCAATTCGTTTAATTCTTCAATATCATCAAAAAGCACAAAATTGCCATCCATAATATAGGATATTTGACCGCTTTCTTCAGAAACCGTAATGCAAACAGCATCTGTTTTTTCAGTAATACTAACGGCAGCTCTATGCCGCAATCCAAAACGTTCTGGAATATCATTGTCATTGGTTACTGGAAGCACTACTCTTGTAGCAGTAATAACGTTATCTTCGATTAAAGTAGCTCCATCATGCAAAGGACTGTTTTTATAAAAAATACTTTCAATAATGGGTTGGTTAATTTCAATCAACATTTCGTCACCTGTACTTTTAACAAAGTCCAAACTATTGTTTCGTTCAAAAACAATTAACGCTCCTGTTTTTGATTTACTCATTTTCTTACAAGCTTGAGTAACTGCATCGATTGTTGAGATTAACTTTGAATCTGAAGTGGATCGAAATTGTTTTAAAAATTTTTTACGGGCACTGAAATTGGCAGATCCTAGCATCAATAAAAAACGTCTAATTTCTTGTTGAAAAACAACTACTAATGCAACCATTCCTACTCCTAAAAATCCTCCTAGGATTTTACTAAGCATTTCCATTTCTAAAAGTTCTGTTACTTTCCAGATAGCATAAATGATTACAATACCAATAAAAATATTGATTGCAACAGTGCCTTTGATTAATTTGTAGATATAATATAATAGAAATGCAACTAGAACTATGTCTATAATATCAATGATTCTTATGTCTAATAATTCCAATGAGATTCAGCTTTTTGTAAATGTAGTTTTTTATTGATGAAACTTCAAATTTTGTAATAGATTAATCGTTTCAAAAGCTTCTTTCACATCGTGTACCCTAAGTATAGAAACGCCTTTTTGAATTGCAATAGCGTGCAGTGCAGTGGTTCCATTTAATGAATCGGCAGCTGTTGTTTTAATTTTTTTCTGAATCATCGATTTCCTTGAAATGCCAATCAGCAAAGGAGCATTCAAATACCTGAATAGTTCCAAATCATTGAAAAGATCATAGTTTTGGTCCAACGTTTTAGAAAAACCAAAACCAGGATCTACAATTAAATCATTAATTCCAAAAGATCGTGCTTTGGCAATTCTTTCAGAAAAATAATAAATAACTTCTTTTGTTAGGTTCGTATAATCAGTATTTTGCATCATCGTTTCTGGAGTTCCTCGCATATGCATCATCACATATGGAACCTGATGTTGAGCAATTATTTTAAACATATGATCATCTAATGTCCCTGCAGAAATATCATTGATCAAAGATGCGCCAGCATAAATGCTTTCATTTGCAACATTACTTCTAAAGGTGTCAATCGATAAGAGGGTTTCGGGAAATTCATTTAATAGAATTTTAATTACGGGTAGGAGTCGATGTATTTCCTCTTTTTCTGAAACAAATTGGGCTCCAGGCCTAGAGCTGTATGCTCCTAAATCTCTGTCTCTTATACACATCTCCGAGCCCACGAGACGTAGAGGAATCTCGTA